>CAMTPD010000367.1 GCA_947074265.1 uncultured Porphyromonadaceae bacterium | reverse complement strand
AGGAAGAAACACAAACTTCGAATATATAAATTGCTGTGATGCAATAAATCCGTTTACGGCTCTGCTTGTTTAGAGTTCGCATAGCGGCAAAAGAAAAAGGATTCGCTCCGTATACGTTCTTTCTTGAAGCGTATAAGAGCGAATCCTTTTTGTATGGTATCAATCGGAAAAGAGTGATTACTCGATCGCTCTTTTACCGATTATTGAATGTACGAGTGGGAATTATCCGTTCATTGATGCAAGAAACTCTGCATTATCGTGCGTTTTCTGCATGTGATTCTTTACAAATTCCATTGCTTCGATTGAGTTCATATCTGATAGATACTTACGCAATACCCACATACGGTTTAGTGTAGACGGATCTTGAAGCAGGTCGTCGCGACGTGTACTAGATGCAGTGATGTCGACCGCAGGATAGATACGTTTGTTAGCAAGCTTTCTATCCAATTGAAGTTCCATGTTACCTGTTCCTTTGAACTCTTCAAAGATAACTTCGTCCATTTTCGAACCAGTTTCGATCAATGCAGTCGCAAGGATTGTAAGACTTCCTCCGTTTTCGATGTTACGTGCAGCACCGAAGAAACGTTTTGGTTTTTGTAGTGCGTTTGCGTCTACACCACCCGAAAGCACTTTACCTGATGCCGGTTGTACTGTATTGTATGCACGAGCCAAACGAGTGATTGAGTCAAGAAGAATTACTACATCGTGACCGCACTCTACCATGCGTTTTGCTTTGTTCAATACGATATCCGCTACTTTTACGTGACGTTCTGCCGGCTCATCAAATGTAGAAGCGATTACTTCTGCGTCTACACTGCGTGCCATGTCTGTAACCTCCTCAGGACGTTCGTCGATCAAAAGAACGATCATGTACACTTCAGGATGGTTTGCCGAAATAGCGTTTGCGATATCTTTCAATAATACTGTTTTACCAGTCTTTGGAGGAGCTACGATAAGACCACGTTGTCCTTTACCGATTGGAGAGAATAGATCTACTACACGTACGGCTAGGTTATCGTAAACTTTATTTGTACGTCTGCCCGAAAGGTTGAAACGTTCGTCCGGGAACAATGGAGTAAGGTGGTCGAAAGGAATTCTGTCTCTTACTTCTTCTGGTGTGCGACCATTGATACGGTCTACTTTTACAAGTGGGAAGTATTTTTCGCCTTCTTTCGGAGGACGAATCGGACCTTCAACTGTATCACCTGTTTTCAAACCGAATAGCTTGATTTGTGATTGTGATACGTAGATATCGTCCGGAGAGGTAAGGTAGTTATAATCTGAAGAGCGAAGGAATCCGTATCCGTCTTGCATGATCTCTAATACACCCATTCCTGTAAGAATGCCTTCGAATTCGAATGGTTTCTCCGGAGCTTGTTTTTCTTGTACCGGTTGTTGGTGTGAATAGGATTGTTCGCGTTGTTGGTTTTGAGGTTGCGCTTGCTGAACAGATTGTGGCTGATTGTTTGCGTTGTTCTGATTGTTGCTATTGCTGTTCTGATTGTTGTTGTTGCGCTGACCGAATTGCTGTCTGTTCTGATTGTGAAAACCTTGACCAGACTTGCCTTGATTGTTGCCACGATTTGAAGATGTAAAAGGAAGTACTTGATCTAGTACCGAGCTTGTTTTTGCACCACCGTGTCTGAATACTAAACGCTTTCCTTCTTCTTGAACAACAGTTTTAGGCTCTGCCTCTGCCGTTTCAGCTACTTCATTCGAAGGTGCTGCTTCTTTTGCGTCTGCTACAGGAGCTGCTTCTACAACTGGTGCTACGTCTTTTGATTGTTGCTCAACTTCTACTTGTGCTACCGGTTGTACTTTTTTGATAACTTTAGGATGTGAAATTGGTTTTTCCACCGGAGCTTTTTCTTCTTGCTGTGGTTCTTCCTTTACTACGGGAGCTTCTTTGTCTGCTTTCGTACGTTTCTTCTTTTCCGGTGCGGCAGGTTGTACTTCTGCGACCTTTTCTGATTCTGCGTCTTCAGCTTTGGCTGTTGTAGCTTGCTTCTTCGGTCTTCCACGAGTTGGCTTCTCTGCTTTTTCAGATTTAGCAGTTTCTTTCTCAACTTGCTTCTCGGCAAGATTTACGGCTTGCTCGTCAAGAATTTTATAAACAAGTTCCTCCTTTTTTAGAGAATCGTATTTTTTGATTCCCAATTCCTTTGCTATTGATTTTAGCTCGGTAAGGAGTTTTTCATTAAGTTCTAGGATGTTGTATCTTTGCATGTTTTGTGCTGAAATATAATAACACATACAGAACTTCCTTTCTAAAAGAAAGGCGTATGTATATATGTTATTCTGAATTTATATAATCTAACTAACAACCGGAGATAATTTCGACGAGAATTGTCGGACCATCTGCGGAGAAATACTTTATCTGCGCAAACATAAGAAACTATCCGTTTCTGACCAACTATTTAGCGAAAAAAAACTTCACTTTTAAAATCTTTTTTGTACTATCGGTTACTCTTACTCTATTATCTGAGCGTTCTCCAATAATCCAAATGATATCACCACCACTACAAAGCAACCATGTTGCTTCTTTCTGTTCTAGAGAAAACTTTCGATCATTGAAATAATCACTAATTTTCTTGGCTCCTTTCATTCCAAAAGGATAAAAACGATCACCCTGATTCCAGTGTCTCAATTGAAGAGGAAATGAAATCTTCTCAAGATCAAAATAAGCAATAGACTTCTCTCTCTCGATTTTAAAATCTGATGTATGAGTGATCACCTCAAAAGACAATCGAATTGGATTCGTTGTAAACGACGGTACTTCATTTATATAATGCTGTTCATTCTCTTCATCGGGTAATGGTGTTACAATTAATGTTTCTCGGTCTTTTATTACTCTGTGCGTTTTTGATAAAAAGAACTTTCC
>CAMTPD010000366.1 GCA_947074265.1 uncultured Porphyromonadaceae bacterium | reverse complement strand
ATATACAATGTCTCAAGTGGTAGGCGTCATAAAAAGCAACATCTAATTAATAGATCAGCAATAAATAACAGAAACACCCACAACCTATATTGTCTTGATAATTGAAACATTACAGACAAACAGTTGTGGGTATTCCTATTTATTATCTCGTGAGTAATCTCTAAAAGACTTACCCCCTTCGATATTTACAATTCATCATCGCTCATCACGACTCTGAAACCTACATTAAATACTTTTTGATACGGACGATAGGCTTGACGATACGATGACGTTGCTTTATGCGGACGATCATACCATGATCCACCTCGCACTACTTTACTTACTTTGTCATCAATATCATTGCGTCCATCCGCTTCACTATATGGATATGGCTTATAAGATGACAGCGTCCATTCTGCAACATTTCCATGCATATCATGAATATCCCAAATGTTAGGACGGTATCTTCCTGCGTTTTCAGAAACAAACCCGCCATCGTTAAATGTAGTATCACGTGGAATCCAATCATCGTATTTATTGGCATCGTCAATCACACGAACACTTTCATAAAACTTGAAAGAACTACATGAAGCAAACTCTTTCAATTTCACATCTCCTAGGTTGGCATAATTTGTAAAATCAGCCCCTAAGTTCCCAAATGAAAAGTCTGAACCAGAGCCAGCTCTACAGGCCCACTCCCACTGAGCTTCGGTTGGCAACGTAAATGTCTTACCAGTAAGATCAGAAAGCCATTTACAAAAGCCCATTGCATCTTCCCAAGACACACGCACTACCGGTTGATCCGGTTTATTCAACGGATACCCTAATCGTCCGAATTGGTAACCGTGACGATGTTCTGTACGACTATCGTGTTGAGCATCGTAAAGTGCATACAATTCGTTTGTAACCTCAAACTTACCAATCCAGTATGATTTGTCAATTACTACAGCTGTTTGCGGCATTTCATCGAGCTGCTTTTTACTACCCATCACAAACGATCCGGTAGGAACCTTAATCAAATCTATCGAAACCGTCTCTGTAAGTGGAATATTCATTTGATAAAAGCCCAAAGCCAACTGCTTGTTCGAAGCCGGTCCTTCATACAACACCTTTTTATCAGGATGATGAAAAGGCCAATCTTTAACCTCCGGTGTCACAGTATCAGCCTTCAATACTACAGGTTTCACCACAACAACATCAGAAGGTAAATCAGGAAGATATTCAATATCTGCTGCTTTAACGCCAAGCATTGGCTCATATTTTTTGCGCATATCCACACTCGGTTGAGCATCACAATACTTTGGAATGTCTGTACGACGACCATAGAACTGCGCATTAAAATCGATCCAGCAAGCAAGCTTTGCGACTTCCTCAGCCGACAACTTCACACCCTTGTGCTCTTTATTTAAAATCTGCATCAACTCCGTTTGGTCGGCATGCACATCCATTGGCACTAGCATATCCATATCACTTTCGATTCCCGGACGGCGCACATAACGATGCAGATTTGCATACGACTGCGTAAAATGTCCGCCGTTGCCATTCCATGCACGACCCGCAATCTCACTTGTCCAATCATCAATCCATTTCACACCTTCAAATGAAGGTATTGATCCGTTCTTATCGTTATGGCACGACACACAATTCTTATCAAGAATCGGTTGAATCTCGTGACGATAACTAAAACCACGTTCTTTTCCGTAAAAGTCTTGCATCATCTGCGGTTTTTTGCGTGAAGCCATACTTGCTTTAGGAACCGGAACTGTATTCTTGTCTTCGTGACAACCGATACAAGAAACCGTTTCGCCCGGCATACCGGTAAACCAACTACGCATTACTTGCAAAGCCTTACCATCTTTATCAAGAGGCTGAACAAAAACAGGCGTATTGGCCGGAATCACAAACATTGCCGAGCCATCTTCCTCAACATCCACCTCTCCTAAAACTCGTTTCACATCCCATGGGCCATCCATACCCAGTGTACCCAAAAGACCACCTTGTCCCCAAGGGCTAAAACTATACGAACCAATTCGAAGCTTTTTCACTTCCCCACGCGGAATACCCTTCAGCCCGTCGCCGGCATATACATCTTGTAAGAAAACCGTTGAAGTGGTAGCCTTCGTATCTACTTTACTTGGTATTACAGCCGGAGTATTTCGCTTTTCGAGGATAAACGGTTCTAAGATTGCCGCATCCTCCTGCATATAAACCGGAGTCATGTTGTTGTACGTATCAACGAGATAAAGTCCCCACAGCGATTTAGGAGTAGGCTTCATTGATACTAAGAAGTGAGTCTCACTCAAGGGATAAGGATGCAAGAACTGAGGCCAAACTCCATCAGGTAAGCGGTCGCGTACTTGCGCAGCTACAGGTTTTCCCGTATTTGGTATTTCAGCAATTACACCTTTAGCCTCTTTCCTACCCTTTGCCGGATCAATAATCAGCAGACGACCACTGCGTGATACACTGTGGTGACCACCCGCTACACCAACCATCGCCGTGGCATGTCCCGGCACCGGTCTTGCATAGAAGAAAGAGGTAGGAAAGTAAGATCCTGTATTGTAGTAATTTTGTTGAGCTGTACCGTCGGGATTCATCGTAAACATCATACGAGAATTTGAGTGAGGAAGATCGGCGTATTCCCAACGTTGATATAAGACCGTACCATTGTTCATCACAACGGGCCCCCAGTTGCTATCTTGATCAAATGTCAATTGTCGAGTAGTTCCATCCTTCGGGTCATACAAAAAAAGGCCGCACATCTTATTCCCACCATCTGTACAAGGTAAGCCTAAGAAAGTAGCAGTAGCACAAAACAAGTATTTCCCATCAGGAGTATAACACCCGTCGAAGCTATCAAAATCTTCGTATGCAGCAGGAGTTAACTGCTTTGCCTCTTTGC
>CAMTPD010000365.1 GCA_947074265.1 uncultured Porphyromonadaceae bacterium | reverse complement strand
CTGATTGGTCCTGATGGTGCGGGCAAAACGACTTTGTTTCGAATTATTGCTACGTTGCTTTTGGCAGACAAGGGGGAGGTTGCTCTCAATGGGAATGATGTGAAGGCAGATTATCGTAGTTTGCGCGATACGATCGGGTACATGCCGGGACGTTTTTCGCTTTATACGGACTTGAGTGTTGAGGAGAATCTGCATTTTTTTGCAACCTTGTTTCATACTTCTATTGAAGCCAATTATGATCAGATAAAGGAGATTTATACGCAATTGGAGCCTTTCAAAACGCGTAGAGCCGGGGCGCTGTCGGGGGGGATGAAACAAAAGTTGGCACTTTGCTGTGCGTTGATTCATAAGCCTTCGATTTTGTTGCTCGATGAGCCTACTACGGGGGTGGATCCTGTTTCGAGAAAGGAGTTTTGGGATATGCTGGAACGTCTCAAAGAGCAGGGGATGACAATTGTGGTTTCTACGCCTTACATGGACGAGGCAGCTCGTTGCGACCGGATGGCTTTGATGCTGAATGGTAAGATCTTGAACGAAGGTACTCCCGATGAACTTACGCGGGCTTTTCCGTATCCGTTGTGGTTGTTGCGGTGTACGGATGTAAACAAAACACTGGGTATTGTGCGTTCGTTTGCCGGATTGGGCAATTGCTTTTCGTTTGGCGATAGCTTGCACCTTTGGTTTGCCGATGGTGTAGATAGATCGGATGCGTTGAAGGTGTTTTTGAAGTCGAAGCAGGTGGAGGTGGATTATCTCGAACCAATGAATCCTTCGATAGAAGATTACTTTATTTTGTTGTGTACGCAACATTTAACTTGATAGATCCGGTGCATATGAATGTTATTGAAGTAAAAGATCTGACGAAGCAGTTTGGGAGTTTTGTGGCAGTAGATCACATTTCTTTTGCTGTGGAGAAGGGTGAAATATTTGGCTTTCTGGGGGCCAATGGTGCCGGAAAGACTACTGCGATGCGCATGCTTTGCGGATTGAGCATACCTACCTCGGGCGATGGGGTGGTTGCGGGGTTTGATATTGCGCGCGAGCAAGAAAAGATTAAGCAGCATATCGGATACATGAGTCAGCGTTTTTCTCTTTACAACGATCTGAAGGTGTGGGAGAATATTCGTCTTTTCGGTGGTATCTACGGAATGACTTCCAAGGAGATTGAAGAGAAGACTGTGTCGTTGCTCAATGAGCTGGATTTTGCCGATCACAGGAATGCGTTGGTGGGGGACCTGCCTTTGGGGTGGAAACAAAAGCTTGCTTTCTCGGTGGCTATATTACATAATCCGGATATTGTGTTTCTGGATGAGCCTACCGGTGGGGTGGATCCGCTGACCAGACGTCGTTTTTGGGAGCTTATTTACAATGCTTCGCAGCGTGGTATAACGGTTTTTGTTACTACGCACTATATGGATGAGGCTGAGTATTGTAATCGTGTTTCGATCATGGTGGATGGTAGAATTGAGGCTATGGATACTCCTGCCAATTTAAAACGGGCTTTTGGTGTAGATAGTATGGATGATGTGTTTCGCCGTTTGGCGCGTAAAGCACAACGTAAAGGTGATTGATGATGAGGTATTTATTAGCTTTTATACAAAAGGAGATTTGGCATATATTGCGTGATAAACAATCGATGCTGATTTTGCTGCTCATGCCGGTGATACAGATGATTTTGTTTGGCTTTGCTATTACTACGGAGGTGAAGATGACGAAACTGGGGGTGATGCATGCCGATCAAAGCAGGGCTTGTGCCTCTTTGGTTGCTAAAATATCGGGCAATCCGTATTTTGATGTGATTGGTTCTGTTGGCAACATGGATGAGGTGGAGCGTTTGTTTCGGCGAAACGAGGCGAAGGCTGTGTTGGTGTTTCCGGAGCATTATGATCGATTGTTGGAGCAAAACAAGGGGCATGATGTGCCTACTCCTTTGCAATTGATTATAGATGCTGCCGACCCGAACGAAACTACGTTGGTGATTAATTATCTGAATTCGATATTGGTGTCGGAGGGGAGTGTTGTAGCCGGTGCTGAACAGGCTGCCGTGAGTAATGAGAATGCCTTGGTGATGCCCGTGATTCGGATGCTTTACAATCCGCAGATGGAGAGTGCGTATTTGTTTGTGCCGGGGGTGATGGGGCTTATTTTCTTGTTGGTGTGCTCGCTGATGACTTCCGTCTCGATTGTGAAGGAGAAGGAGATGGGTACGATGGAGGTGCTGCTTGTTTCGCCTTTCAAACCGGTTTATATCGTAATATCGAAGGTGGTGCCTTATTTTCTGCTTTCGATGATTAATCTGAGTACGATTTTATTGCTGGCTTATTTTGTGCTGGGTATTCCCTATGGCGGACATCTGGGGTTGATCTTTTTAAGTAGCATCATCTATATTTTATTGTCGCTGTCGTTGGGGGTGCTGATTTCTACGGTTGCTCCCAATCAGCAGGTGGCTATGGTGATTTCCTTGATGGGACTGATGTTGCCTACAATTTTGCTTTCGGGACTGATTTTTCCGATTCATAACATGCCGATGCCTTTGCAGATTATATCGAACATTATCCCTGCTCGTTGGTATATTGCTTCGATTCGAAGTGTCATGATCAAGGGGTTGGATATTGCTTTTATTTGGCAGGAGCTTGTGATCATGATGGGTATGTTGTTGGTCTTTGTGGTGATGAGTGTGAAGCGTTTTAAAACAAGACTTGAATAAAGCTGAATGGATATGAGGGTATTGCGTTTTTTATTGGAAAAGGAGTTTAAGCAGATTTTACGAAATAAGGTGATTCTGCCGCTGATATTTATGATGCCGGTGATTCAGCTTATTATTTTGCCTTTTGCGGCTACGTTTGAGGTGAATGAGATAAAACTTTGGGTCGTAGATTTGGACGGG
>CAMTPD010000364.1 GCA_947074265.1 uncultured Porphyromonadaceae bacterium | reverse complement strand
GTTTGCCTTATCTGAGAGCCCAAGTAGACTTTATGAGCAAATTTAGTCTGATTATCGGCGATATTTACGGAGGAGCCAATCACAAACTCATTGCACCCTTATACAATCCCGATTATAACTTAACAGCCGATCCTGAAGCCGGAATTCAATTTCTCGCACGCAACGACAGAGCATTTCTTGATGTCTGGGCCAATTGGGACACCTTTATATTCAATGACGACACCAAGCAAGAATCTTTCTTCTTCGGAGTCTCAGGAGAATACAAGTTTGTAAACAATGAGCAATATACAATTTCAGCACCTTTACAGGCACTGTTTCACCACAAAGGAGGCGAGTTAGACACCCTTATTGGCAATTCGATTCAGACAGAGCTTAATGCTGCTACAGGAGTACAAATTCGTCGTCGCTTGCAAGGGACAAAAAGACCAACAGAGCTTTATGCCAATGCATACGGTTTATTTTATAAAGTGATGTCGGGTCAAGACAAATTCCCATTTAGTCAAGGATGGGCATTCAATGCAGACCTCGGATGTAAAATAGGCGACTTAAATGCAAGCGTATCCTATTGGCAGAGCAACAAATTCTCATCCCTGCTAGGGAGCTCACTATATGGAAACATATCAACCTCTACCATACGATATGGATATGTAATGGGCACCAATCGCATGTGTACCTTAAATGGCGATTACGGCAAATCACTGAATAACTTTATTACAGTAGGAGGAAGCATTCGAAACTACCTCATGTTTCCGGTCACCTCGCAATCGCCCGAAGGAGAATGCTACCACTTTCCAATGACTTACAACTTCGAAGTCGGTCTTTACATCCGAATCAATCCAACGTTTTTGTTAAAGCAATTTTAGATCTTAAATTATTATCTTTGCATCTATAAAATCAATATACATGCAAGATTTCTTTTTTGCCAAGATAGAAAAAATGGTTGTTCATCGCATAGGGAACAAACTATGCGGTGATCGATTATTGTGTTCAAAAACACTCCTCGACGTTAACCCATCCATAGAGTTGCTGTTAAAGCATTATTTTCTTTCACCATTCAAGCAAGACAACTACTACACATTCGTGCACGATGCCGAATTGTCCATGAATGAAGTATTTGCCTACGCTTCCGCGATCTTCAATGATCCCACCACGCTATATGCACAATCGTTGTTGTTGGCACAGCACCTGTTCGATCAAAGCATGCACCCTAAGATTAAGTCGGGCGAATTGTATGTAGTCTATCTCAAAGACTGTATGTTCGAAAACAATGCAACCGATGCCATTGGTATATTCAAGTCAGAAAGTAAAGATACATTCCTCAAAGTATATCCTACGGGCGAAAACTTCGAAGTAGAATCAGACAAAGGAGTAAATATCAACAAGCTCGACAAAGGAGCCGTAATCTTCAATATAGAGAAAGACTCCGGCTATGTAGTATCTGTAATAGACAACGTCAACAAAGGGATCGAAGCACAGTATTGGGTCGACGACTTCCTACACGTAAAACCACGTCGCGATGGCTATTACCATACGCAAAACATCATGACCTTGTATTCCGATTTCATCACACAAACCGTAGCATCCGGAGAAAAATCAAAGGCAGATAAGGCCAAAATGATGAACAAAACCATCCAATTCTTGAAAGAAAACGACATGTTCGACATGAATCGCTTTATGACAGAAGTAGTTCAAGACGAAACACTCATCAAAAACTTCAGCGATTTTCGATATAGCAAGATGGCAGATGAGCAATCAAAACAAGAATCGGAGTTGCAAAATGAAGTGTTTGAGATAAACAACATCGCCGTAAAAAAAGAAACACAGCGTCTCAAGAGTGGTATTAAGCTCGACGATAACTTCTTGATCAAGATCCTTTCGCCCAATGCACAAATTGTAAAAGGCTATGACGAGCAAAAAGGTCTCCATTATTATCAACTTTTCTACAACGAAGAGAGTTAATAAATGGAAGATGTACTCTTCTCGTATATTAAAAAAAAATGATGAATAAGTATGAAAGAATGGCTAGATGCAATTATTACCTCAAACACAGTAGATATTCACACTGCGGTTTTTCGTTTACTGTTTAGTTTCTTTATCGGAGCCCTAATCGGCTTAGAAAGACAGTTTCGAAGACAAAATGCAGGAATGCGTACATTTACCCTTATCTGTTTAGGATCTACTGTGGCAATGCTGATTTCTATATGGATACCACAAACCTTTATGAACTTTCACAATGGCGACCCTGGCCGTATTGCCGCACAAGTACTATCCGGTATCGGTTTTATAGGTGCAGGAGCAATCATTCAAAGTAGAGGCAACATCCACGGTCTTACTACCGCTGCGTGCTTGTGGGTTACGGCAGTTATCGGATTATCCATCGGAGCCGGCATGTATGTTATCGCAATTGTCGCAGCCGTAATCACCCTGGTAGTTCTAATTACACTCGACAGATTAGAGCGATTTGCCTTGGTAGAGGGTGTAAGTAAAAACCTTTTCATCTTCTGCAACACCACAAATCCGGACATGGATAAAATAAAATCTATCTTGAATCATCACAAGATATTCATTATAAACTTATCTTTCGAGCAAGATTTTGAGAAAGAACGTTCTATTATTTCATACAAAGTTCATGTAAAGTCAAAAGCTATCTACAATGAACTTTTCGAAGAATTGAGATTACTTGGGAATATTTATCATATAAAATTACTTTCTTAGTCATGAAATTAACGTACACTCCATACACATTGATGTTGAAACATCAATTTACGCTATCAAGCTCGAGTAGACGCACTACTCCGGTTGTAATTTCACGCATTGAACTCGATGGTTTTGTCGGCTATGGAGAGGCTTCATTACCTCCAGATCGGAAGAGCGTCGTGTAGGGAAAGAGTGTACGTCCTGGTGGAGATCTC
>CAMTPD010000363.1 GCA_947074265.1 uncultured Porphyromonadaceae bacterium | reverse complement strand
GAAGCCTTGCCATTTGTCGTGAAAGCAAGAGAAGTTGATGTTAAAGTGCTTGGTACGGCATTTAATGTAAATGCGTATTCGCAAGAGAAAGATATACAGGTGTCATTGTTACGAGGGAACGTCAATGTTTTTTCAAGAGAATCAAATCAATTATTAGCACAATTACAGCCAAATCAAAAAGCAATCTTTGATCCGGCGCAAAATATATGTAGTGTAACTACTTGTGATGCAAAGGTAGAGTCTAGTTGGCATTTAAACTATTTGATATTTAATGGAGCTACGACTCAAGAGGTTTGGAAGAAGCTGGAACGATGGTATGGCGTGAATGTTACGCTCATAAATATAAAGGAGGAAAATAGATATTGGTTTACTGTAAAAACAGAATCCCTGACAGAACTACTAGATATGATCAATAAAATTACTCCGATGAAATATGTATTGAAAGGAGAGGAGGTGGTTATTACCTATTTATAGAGAAAATGTCTATGTGCCTAAATAAAAGGATATAAAGAAAAAATTCATTGTAAACATAATCTTAAAGCTATTACAGATGTACAGAATAAATAAAATATTAATACCGGCCTTTGCATCCTTATATGTTTTTAATCCACTTTTTGCAAAAAGCCAAAAGATTGATCTCTCTCTCAAGAATGAGCCTTTGGGTAAAATGATCAAACAAATAGAATCGATAACAGAATATACTTTTATGCTCGATCAAAGTATTGATCAAACGCAAAAAGTGTCTTTACATGTTCAACAGGCCGATTTGAGAGATGTTTTGGTATTGGCCTTTGCGAGTAAACAAATTAACTATGAAATAAATGGCAGACAAATTATTCTAAAGAATACAACGAACATTCAAGAAAAAGGAGATAAAAGAATAACCGGAAAGGTATTAGATCAAAATGGAGAAGTCGTTATTGGCGCGAATGTAGTATTAAAGGGTACCACAAATGGAGTTATAACAGATGTTGATGGTAATTTCTCGATTGATGCACCTATAGGCACTGTCTTGCAAATTTCATATATTGGATATTCAACGAAAGAGGTTGTCGTTGGTAAAGAATCGAAGTTTAATATAACGCTTACTGAAGATAACCAATTATTAGATGAAGTGGTCGTTGTAGGATATGGTACAACAAATAAGCAGGCAATAACCGGTTCTATTGTTAAGGCAAATATTGATACATATAAAGATGTTCCGACAAATAACATTATGGAAACGATTAAAGGCTCTGTGCCTGGTTTAAATGTAGGGGGAACTAATAAGGCCGGAGCTGTGGCTGGGTTTAGTATTCGCGGACAGAACTCGACGCGGGATGGGGGTAATAATCCGCTAATTGTATTAGATGGTGCAATATATGATGGGTCAATGGCAGATATTCCATCTGATGATATTGAGTCTTTTACTGTTTTAAAGGATGCAAGTGCAGCTGCTGTATATGGAAGTCGTTCGGCTAATGGTGTTATACTTATTCAAACTAAGAGAGGTCGGAGTAAGGGAACTAAACCAGACTTTAATGTGAATTTATCATACGGTTTCAGTAATGAATTGAAACGATTAAAAGTTTACGATGCAAAAGGATACTTACAGCATATTCTGAATGTAAGAGCTACAAACGGTTTAGAAGCTGATCCAGAAAAAATAGCGTTATATCTTCAGGCAGAGGAGGCGAAGAATTACAATGCAACTCCGGATCATCAGGCTACGTTCTCTGATCCATATGAACTTTTTCGTCAAAATGCTTATAATGTCAAAGCAAATGTAAGTATCTCAAATAGTTCTGAGTTTGCAAGTTATTATATTTCATCATCCTTAACGGACCAAAAAGGAGTAGTGCTAAATGATCGATTCAAAAACTTTTCGGGTCGGATTAATGTAGATAGCAATCTGGCAAGTTGGCTGAAAGTTGGAGTAAAGGCTAATTATAGTCTCCGAGATTATTCCGGAGATACACCGTCTATGAATAAAGCGGCGCAATTTAGCCCATATGCTTCATTGTATGATGAAGATGGCAGATACCTTCAATATCCGCAAACGACAACATCTTTTGAAAGTCCTTTTTGGAGTATGAGAACAGACGATAAAGATAAAAGTAATATACTTGGAGCCGTATTAAACGGAAAGATTACGATCCCTTGGGTAACCGGCTTAAGTTACGAAATGGTATATTCAAACACGTTAAGATGGGGTGATACAGCCTATTTTTACGACGAATATACAACGGCAGGACAAGGTAAAGACGGGAAAGGAGAAAGAGCACATAATAGTTATTATAATATGTTGCTTGATAACCTTATTAAGTATAATAACGTATTTGCCGAAAAACATGGCATTGACGTAACTTTATTGTATTCTCGAGAACGACGCACATGGGATAGTATGTCTGCATATGCTGAAAATTTTGATAATACTGTTTTAGGAGATAATAAATTAGAAGATGGAAAGAAGCAAATTGTAAACACAGGATCCGGAGAGAGTGGAAGTATTGGCATGATGGCTCGTGCTACATATTCATTTGATAATAGATACTCTATAACAGGAACAGTACGTCGTGACGGATACTCTGGGTTTAGTGTAAACAATAAATGGGGAACATTCGCCTCCGGTGGTTTGAACTGGAATATCTCAAATGAAGGATTCATGAAACGAGTAGGCTTTGTTGATAATTTAGCGTTGCGTCTGTCATATGGTTCAAATGGAAATCAATCAATAGATCCATATAGTACTTTGGCCAAAGTAGGAACCAATAAGTATATTTTCGCTGGAGATCCATCTTACTCTATTACACAGTATGTTTCTTCCTTTGCATTAAATAATTTAGGTTGGGAGAAAACGACCGGTTTAAACTTTGGTCTTGATTTTTCGGTTTTAACAAACCGATTGTCTGGAAGTATAGATGGTTATATAACGAAT
>CAMTPD010000362.1 GCA_947074265.1 uncultured Porphyromonadaceae bacterium | reverse complement strand
ACAGGCAGAGCCTTTCTTGAAAGAAGGATTATTAGTGCGCGACAACAATACCGTAAAGCTGTCTCGAGAAGGAATATTTATCTCTGACGGAATCATGTCGGATCTCATGAAGCTGAGTTACACTGAACTCTGATTTTTTCTACAATATAATGGGGTTGAACAGGTCTCAACACATACTGATTATCAAACCATTACATAAGAACAGGCTTACAGACATCAAAATTCCTTATTGAAAACTTTTTGCACCCTTTTTACGCAAAGTGGCTTATACCACTAGGATACAATACTTTAACACAAAACAAACATCAAAAATATTTTTCCAAACATCTGATTTACAAACAACTAATAAAATAAAGAATTGCTTCAGAGAGAGCGATTCACCCCTCAAATAAAAGCCGGATTTAGCTTCTTCAAAAGTTAATCTTGTATACAATTGATCGCAAAACAAAAAAGCCGAAACACGTCTCTTTGATACAAGAGTCGCGTTTCGGCTTTTTATATTCAGCGGCTGCACGAATCAAAAGAATAGGCAGCCCGTTGTATTATTCTACAATATCCATTTCGTCCAGCAAATATCCTGCTCCCGCATATTTGTCAATAACAAACAATACGTAGCGAACATCCACAATAATCGAACGTTGATAGTCTGGTAAGTATTCGATATCGCCACCAACACCTTCCCAGTTACGGTCGAAGTTAGTACCGATCAATTCGCCGCGCGAGTTCAACACCGGACTACCCGAGTTACCCCCTGTAGTATGCGTTGTCGCTGCAAAAGCTACCGGTTGTTTGCCTTGCTCATTCGCATAACGACCAAAGTCTTGGTTCTTATATAACTCTTTCAATTTATCTGAAACCACAAACTCCCAGTTGTTCGGATCCTCTTTATCCATCACACCATCAAGCGTTGTTGTTGCATCGTAAGTAACCGCATCGGTAGGACGGTAACCTTTCACTTGTCCGTACGTAACACGCAGTGAAAAGTTTGCATCCGGAGCCATAGCCAATTCACCTTTCATCTCCATCAAACCTTTCAAGTAAGCACGATGTGCAATTGCATAACCCGAATCGAAATCAGCCAAAGCCTTCTTCAAAGCCTCATTTTCTTCTTGAACAGAAGCAGCCAAGTTCATCATCGGATCTGCATCCAACTGCTTCAACGAAGGCTTCTTCATAAATGCGGCAAGGTTTTCTTTACTTCCAAAGATCGATGTATCGAACGTAAAGTCAACAAACGCGTCGGTATCACCGTTGAACTTTGTATCGATCAATTCAAGATAAGCCGGTCTCTTGCCCGCAGGAATCAATTTTGTATATTCTTTCAAAAGCACTTTCGCAATCTTGCGATCTACTTCCGGAGAATAGTCTTTATTTTGAAACTTGTCAAAAGCTTGCTGCAAAGCTGGTAAAGCCGCCGCAATCGCTTTCTTATCTTTTGAGATCAAAGCTGCTTGCAACGTATCCATTGAAGTAGGAACTTTCACGTACTCAATACCGCGAAGCAACGCTTCATCAAGCATCGCACGACGAAAACGAAGATCTGCTCTGTCTGCCACAATGGTTTCAAGCGTTTGAATTGCTTCGATGTAATTCGAACGACAATTCTTTTGCGACCAAACCAGCAACTCGTCTTGCATTTGCTTCTTTACACCTTCGAAGTCGCGCTTATTAATCGCCCAGTTTGTCCCGATTGCATTCTTATATGCATTCGTAGAACCCGCATATTTGCTTGCATATTGAATACGCACTTGCGGATCGGCAAGCATCTCTTCAAGCATAGCTTGCTGACGAAGGTTACGGATGTTGATGCGTACCGCATTGTCAATATCGCGGCGTTCTGCAACTTCCCAAGATGTATAATAGCGATTCGTTGTACCCGGGAAGCCCATTACCATCGCATAGTCATTCTCTTGCACGCCGCCGGTAGAAAGCTTGAAGTAACGTTTTGGCTTCAAAGGTACATTCGACGTAGAGTATGGAGCCGGATTACCATTGGCATCGGCATACACACGAAACAACGAAAAGTCGCCCGTGTGACGAGGCCACACCCAGTTGTCGGTATCCGCGCCAAACTTACCGATTGATGAAGGCGGTGCTCCTACCAAACGAACGTCGCTAAAAATCTTTTTCGTAAACATATAATACTTGTTTCCGCCAAAGAAAGGTTTGATCTCTACAGCCGTTCCCGGATTATTCTTTAGAAACTCCGCACCTACTTTCTTCTCAGCCAAACTGTTCAGGTAAGAAGCCGACAAGAACTTCATACTATTCGGATCGGTATCACTCTTCAAATCCTCTTTCACATAATCGGTAACATCATCGATCGCATCGATAAACGTAACCGTTAGTCCCGGATTTGGCAATTCCTGTTCGCGACTCATCGCCCAGAAACCATCGGTAAGGTAATCATGTTCAACCGAACTGTGTTGTTGAATCTGACCATAACCACAGTGGTGGTTGGTTATCAACAAACCTTCCGGAGAGATCATTTCGCCCGTACAACCGCCACCAAAGATTACAACTGCATCTTTAAGCGAGCTCGAATCGGGACTATAAATATCTTTTGCTTCAAGCTCAAGGCCCAAAGCTTTCATTTCCTCAAATTTCTGTTGTTTAAGAAGTGGCAACAACCACATGCCTTCATCGGCAAGCAGTGGCTGAGTTAGCAGTGCCACTGCCAGTGAAACGATTACTTTCTTCATCAATTAATAGTGTTCTTTTTTATTTGTTTTTCTGATAGATTACAACTCCAAAAGTCTCAATCTCACACCTTAGTGCGTCATTTGTTATTCTGTTGTATAAAAGTAGATCAGTTTTATAGGGCATCAACAAATCATATATATCCATCAATAACTTTCCCAGTACATTAGAAGAAATCGTTCTTCCATATAAAATGAGATTAAGATCGGAATAAGGTTGATAATTCCCTTTCG
>CAMTPD010000361.1 GCA_947074265.1 uncultured Porphyromonadaceae bacterium | reverse complement strand
CGAGATTCTCCGGAGTGACTGGAGTTCAGACGTGTGCTCTTCCGATCTGACTGGACTAAAGCTCCAATTGCACCAGGTAAAACAGGGGTAATTAAGGTTACATATAATCCAGCTGGACGACCAGGTCCTTTTAATAAAACTATTTCAATCTATAGCAATGGTAAGCAAGGTGCATATATCTTAAGTATTAAAGGTTCTGTTATTCCAAAATCAAAAGGCAATAGTTTACCGATGAATGCATCCATTGGAGATCTTAAATTGACTACAAATGCTGTTCTATTCAATGTTATTAATCCTGGAGAAGTTAGAGGCGAACGCATTACTGTTAAAAATGGAAGCAATAATACTATGAATATTGCATTAAAGAATACAGCTGATTATATAACTGCTTCGATTGCCTCCGCAAATCTTGCACCAAACGAAACAACTGATATTACAGTTCTTTTTGATGGTAACAAAATAAATCAAAGAGGACGTATTACGAATAAATTACCAATTACAATCACAGAAAATAACGGTAAGAAAACTTCTGGCGAAATCATAGTTCGAGCAAATGTTCCTGGTATGAATAGATCAACAACAATGGAAGATTTAAAAAACGGACCAAAAATGGAGTTATCAACGAATCTTGTTGATTTGGGTAGCGCAAAAGGTGCTAAATCCAAATTATCACGCGATCTATCAATCTCAAATTCAGGAAAAGGCAATCTTGAAATATATTCAATTTCTATTGATAATGAAAACTTTGCAGTAACAGGAGGACAAAAAGTTATCAAACCAGGACAAGCTGCAACATTTAAGGTTTCAGTTGATCCAAAAGCAATAAAAGGATATACAGAAGAGTCTATTCATATCATATCTAATGATCCCAAAGGCCCTGTTAGAATCATTCGCGTGTACGTAAAATAAATTAGAACAATGGAACATCCCGAAAACGATCCAAATTACAAAGGATTGAAAGTGAATAAGGGAATTGAAATGTTGCCTTCGGTTAACCCTTATCTAAAGTCTAGAAAGAAAGTACAACGTCGCCATTTTACACCTGACCAATACGTAGAGGGTATTTTAAAAGGCGATATAACGATATTAAGTCAAGCTGTTACACTTATTGAAAGTTCTAAACATGAACATCAAGTAATAGCTCAACAAGTAATTGAAAAGTGCTTACCTTATTCCGGGAAATCGGTACGTATCGGTATAACCGGAGTTCCAGGTGCTGGTAAAAGTACTTCTATCGATGCTTTTGGTATGCATTTGATCAAGGCTGGACGCAAACTTGCAGTCTTGGCTATCGACCCGAGTAGTGAACGATCAAAGGGTAGTATCTTAGGTGATAAAACCCGCATGGAAGACTTATCTCGCGAGAAGAATGCTTTTATTCGCCCTTCGCCTTCTGCTGGTTCACTTGGTGGTGTTGCCCGAAAAACAAGAGAGACAATTATTCTTTGTGAAGCTGCCGGCTTTGATACGATCTTTGTTGAAACTGTAGGTGTTGGTCAAAGTGAAACGGCTGTACATTCAATGGTCGATTTCTTTTTGCTCATTCAATTAGCTGGTACCGGTGATGAGCTGCAAGGGATCAAAAGAGGTATCATGGAAATGGCTGATGGTATTATTATCAACAAAGCAGACGGTGACAATATCGATAAAGCTCGACTTGCTATGGCTCAATTCAAAAATGCGTTGCACCTATTCCCCCCAACCGACTCCGGTTGGACTCCTCAGGTTCTTACATATTCTGGTTATTATGCCTTAGGAATAAAGGAAATCTGGGACATGGTTTATGAATATGTGACCTTTACTAAAAAGAATGGCTACTTTGATCATAAACGTAGAGAGCAGTCAAAGTATTGGATGTATGAAAGTATTAATGAAGCCTTGCGAGACAGTTTTTACAATAATCCGATCGTTTCGGCGTCTTTACCGGATATTGAACAACAAGTCTTAAACTCTGAAATCAGTTCTTTCATCGCAGCAAAACAGATGCTCGATATGTATCTGGCTTCACTTATAGGAAATAGCACAGACGATATTTAAATAAAAAAACCCTTATTACACATTCACGAGAATATGGAATAAGGGTTTTCTTATTTTACTTATTGACTCTAGTTATAACAAAGAACAGTTTATTGTTCTTATTCAGAGAAATCAATTGGCACTTGCTTTTTAAAGGCTTCTTTGAACGATATCAAAGACTCTGTGCGAGCCAAACCTAACGGCTGAAGCTTTTTGTGAATAATGTTGAGCAAATGCTGATTGTTTTTGGCATAGATCTTAATAAAAAGATCGTACTGACCGGTAGTATAGTGGCATTCTACTACCTCTGGAATTCTCGATAGTTCTTCCACAACAGAATTAAACTGTCCAGGATTTTGAAGATAAAGTCCTACATAGGCACATGTTTCAAATCCCACTTTGTTGTTGTCGAGAATAAATTCAGAACCTTTTATTACTCCTAGGTTTACGAGTTTCTGAATTCTTTGATGAATGGCAGCTCCTGAGACATTGCACTCTCTCGCAACCTCCAAATATGGAATACGAGCGTTGCTAATAATGAGCTTCAATATTTTTTCATCCAATTCATCTAATTGTTGATGTCGCATATCAATAGTGGATTGACTAAATGTTAATAGAATAAGTGCGCAAAGATACGTAATTATTATATTCTTGCGCTGCAAATAAAATGTAAATTTACAGAGATAAGAACCTAAAATTCACAATTATGAGTCAAGAAAACACAATTAATTTAATCGACGTAAAACCATCTGATCAACTTCTTCTTGAAAAAATAAAAGAAACCTATATCAATAGTTTTCCGCCCGAAGAGCGCAGAGATTATGACAAATTGATAGATTTGTTTAAACACAGTCATACTATGCATATTTATGTGTGCCAAACAGCTACTTTAGAATATGCTGGATTTATAACCTGTTGGAGGTTTGAAAAGTTTAGTTTTAT
>CAMTPD010000360.1 GCA_947074265.1 uncultured Porphyromonadaceae bacterium | reverse complement strand
GACTTCAAGATTGTTAATATAGAAGACTGGGATGACGCACTGTTTGGTAATAACTTTCCCACGGTTTCAGACAAGTTTATGGGGGTGATCCAGTTTCAAAAAGATTATTTGCTTTTTGATCACAACGGCAATCTGGTTTGCAAGGTAGGACGAAGTGGGTAAGGTACGGGCGAATATATTTCATTGTCCGAGAGTTTGTTTGAAGGAACAGAAGGTAAACTCTATATCGTGCCGTTTTCGGGCAAACAAAAGATAATGGAGTATAATATGGATGGGGCTTTTGTTCGAGATATCAATATTCCGATCAATGATTTGAAGAAACCCAAAGTTATACAGCAGCCCAATGGCGACTTCGTTATCTTTCAATTGCCATTCGAGAGCGATCCCGATCCGGTTTTAGTACTTCAGTGCGACAAAGACGGCAAATTAAAGAATAAGTGTGCACCATCTAAGAGTATGATTGTTAATCCGAGAGATAAAGATGGGAATTACGTAGGGTTCAATAATGAGATCATTCTTCCTCGTAACACAGAGGAATATAATTTTATGATTTCTACAAGCGATACATTGTATAACTACGATCCTTTTTTCAATAAAGTTTCACCGATATTGGCTCTTGACTGCGGATCGACACGAAGCTCTATCCCATATATCTATATGACTGATATGCCTACGCATTATTTTGTTTTTATACCATCAAAAGGAGTTGTTGGTATAGATAAGAAAAGCAAAAAACAGTCGTATGCAATGATCAAGAACGATTTTGCGGGAGGAATGGAAGTCCCTCTTTGGAGTTTTAAAAACGGATGGTATTGTCAAGCATTCGAACCGATGGACTTGTCAGATAAAATTGATGGATGGATTGCTACCGGAAAATGTACAGAAGCAGAAAAGAAACAGTTGGAAAAAATGAAAGCTTCACTTGATCCGAACGGAACCAACGTCGTTTTCATGGGCAAAATCAAACAATAAGTTCATTCATATTATATATTTAGCATAGAATTATCGGGCTCCTGTCGACGTGATGTCGGGCGGGAGTCTTTTTTTATAACAATTCCAAAAACGGACGAAACAGTTGCATTGCAATAGCTTCTAATTGTGCATTTTGTTGTAGCTTCGCAGGAGAATACAAGATGATAATATTGTAGAATTAGCACATGAAGAAAGACTTTAAAGTAATTGTTCTTGATCTTGACGGAACACTAACCAACTCGAAAAAGGAAATTACTCCACGTAATAAAGAAGCCTTAATGGAGGCACAACGCCAAGGCGTAAAGGTAGTTTTGGCATCAGGTCGTCCTACTTATGGTATTGTACCATTGGCAGAAGAACTCGAGCTTGATAAGTTTGGCGGATACATTTTGTCGTTCAACGGCGGACAAATCATCAACTATACAACCAAAGAAACGATCTACGAATCGGTACTTCCTACCGAAGTAATTCCGGAGTTGTATAATACGGCAGCCAAGCACGGAGTAACCATTCTCTCGTACGACAACGAATACATTCTTACCGAGAATGGCAACGATCAGTACGTTGCAAAAGAAGCATTCCTGAACAAAATGCCGGTAAAAGAGGTTTCTAGCTTTGTGGATACGGTAAACTGTCCGGTACCAAAATGCCTGATCGTAGGAGACAGCGAGCAATTGGTACACCTCGAAGAAAAGATGAAGCATAGTTTCGGACACCAGATGAATATCTACCGTTCAGAACCATTCTTCTTGGAGTTGATGCCACAAAACATCGACAAAGCCTATTCGTTACAAAAACTACTCGATCATCTAGAAATGGATAAAGAAGACATGATGGCTTGTGGCGACGGTTTCAACGACTTATCAATGATTCGTTTTGCAGGTTTTGGGGTAGCTATGGCAAATGCACAAGATGCCGTAAAAGAAGTGTCAGACTTTATCACCCTTTCAAACGAAGAAGACGGCGTAGCCCACGTAGTAGAACGCTTCATTCTATAACGAACTATATTGTACAATACGCAAACACATACATGCTATGAAACGTAAAGAAGGACCTATCATACTCTCGTTACTTTGCTCCCTGGGAGTACTCTCGGCAGCAAGTTATGCAACAGGACCTACATCCGATACATTCAATTGGGAAAGTCTCAATCCGTTCGACTTCTTCAGCGGTATTGCCTTTACATTTTCTTTCGGATTCGGTGTGCCGATTATACTTTCGGTAATCATTTGCTTTGCGTTGTTCTGCCTTATGTGGTGGTTATTTTACAGATTGATTCGATTGATTTTCGGAAAGAACTGATTTTAGCACGATCTTGTTCTTTGAGCAAGACGGTAAAAGTATATATAGAAAAAGGTTGTCTAGGTAATCAAGTACCAAAGACAACCTTTTTTTATGTCAGATTGAGCCTGTATAGACAAATTAGAATCTGAAGCGAAGTTTAAACGCTACGTCGTTCCACAACTTACAAGTAGTAAAGTTGATTGCCGGTTTGTAGTCAAACGCAAACGTGATCGGAGCTTGCTTGAAGTTATATTCAAGACCAATAATCGGGCTGATACCGATTGCAAAGTCAGCGTCCGAACCATAGTGATGATATTTGCGCACGTGTAGAGCACCGATATTCATACCACCACCCATGTACATTCTCAAGCAGTCAACCAAGTCTACATTGTATTCATAAAGGAATGAAAACATAGGGCCGTTGTGTTGAATGTTGTAAGCGGCAATACCTTCAAAAGAGCTGTTGCGATCAAAGTTGTACTTAATAGAAGCACCCATCGAAGGACCCAAATTAGCTCCAATGCCCCATTTGTAAGACTGTGCACTTACACTACCTACAGCAACCATTAGCAACAATGCAATAAAAATCTTCTTCATTTTGTCGTTCATTAGTCTCCGCATACGCTTTGGTAAATTCCGGCTTGGATTGAAAAGCATATACAGAGTTTGGTTAAAATTAAATTTGATTATTTCATTTCGGTCAATG
>CAMTPD010000359.1 GCA_947074265.1 uncultured Porphyromonadaceae bacterium | reverse complement strand
ATTAAACGTTTCCGCATCTCCAGAATATGATTCTGTCGAATTAAAACCACTACAAAAATAAGATTAATATTCTAATAATCCTATATCGTTGTTTATGGAGATGTTTTTGTTTTAAAACACATGTCGTGGAATTTTCTTTTTCTTCGTACTTTTGCCATACCGAACCAAAGTTTCGGAACTTTATAGATTATGGGTGCAGAGAGAGAAAATATGTTGGCTTTCATCAAAGAACATCTCAATGATAATACGCATGAGTTGTTGCTGAAGGCTGCAAAATATCCGAATATAGATATGCCACAAGCTGTGGATCAGATTGTATGCCGCAAGTTGATGAAAGATAAACTTCCCGACTGGTATGAGAATGGTCGTGTTATTTTTCCTTCGAGAGTGTCGGCAGAGCAATGTTCTTCTGAGAAAACAGCATTGTATAAGCAGCGTCTGATCGATGTAAACGAACAAGTATTGTGTGACCTTACCGGTGGAATGGGGGTAGATAGTTTTTACTTTTCGAAAGTACTTGATAAGGTTATTTACATAGAGCGCTTCGAGAACTATTGTGCTTGCGCAACGGAAAACTTCAAAGAGTTAGGGGCTCTAAATATTGATGTTTATAACGGAAACTCCTCTGCGTTATTTCCTACTCTTGGAAACTTGGATGTGTTTTACATTGATCCTGCCCGAAGAGGTGAAGGGAACAAGCGGTTGTTTGCGATTGAAGATTGTGAACCGAATGTGTTGGAGCTGAAAGATGAGCTGTTGAAACAAGCCGGAAAAGTTATTATAAAACTTTCACCGATGGTGGACATCACACATTCACTCTCGAAACTTCCCGAAGCAACGGCTGTGCATGTTGTGTCTGTAAAGAATGAATGTAAGGAGCTGTTAATCGTATTGGAGAGGGGTGTTTCTTTTGATAAGCCGGTAGAGGTTACGTGCGTAAACTTCACAACAGAGGGCGAGGAGCAAAGCTTTGTTTTTACTCCTGATTCGGAGCAGCAAGCTTCGGTTATATATGCTCAAAAGATGCATCGTTATCTTTACGAACCGAATGCTTCAGTGATGAAGGCGGGGGCTTTCAAGTCTATTGCCCAACAACTAGAGGTTGAGAAATTGCAGGTTAGCAGTCACTTGTATACTTCAGATAGCTTATTGCCTGATTTTCCGGGGCGCGTGTTCGAAATAGAAGAGGTTATTGATTTCTCGGGCAAAACAGCAAAGAAACTTAGTGCGTTAATACCGAAAGCAAATATCGCAGTGCGTAATTTTCCGCTAGATGTAAATGAGTTGCGAAAGAAAACGAAAATAAAAGAAGGTGGTGATGTTTACTTGTTTGCAACAACATTGCAAAACGACGAAAAGGTGATCTTGAGATGTCGTAAAGTTTAATATACCAGAAAGATATATAAAAAGAAGAGGTTGCTTAAGTGTGTTAAGTAACCTCTTTCTTTTTTATTAGTGGATTATCTGAAATCTCGAAGTTTCTCTTGTAATGTCTTTCTTGCAAAGAAGATTCGGCTTTTAATAGTGCCAAGAGGTAAGTGTAGTTCGTCTGCAATTTCATTGTACTTAAAACCTGTGAGGAACATAGAGAATGGAACTTTAAGTTCGTCGGTAAGCGCTTCGATTGCTTTAATAATTTCAGACATGGCGTAGGCTCCGTCTGGAGAGTCGATACCAGGTTCAATGGTGAGATTTAGATTGTAAAGATCAATTTCTTGGTCAACGACAGTTTGAGTGCGAAATACTTTGTGGTAATTGTTGATGAAAGTATGGCGCATAATCGTTAATACCCAACCTTTGAAGTTTACATTATCAACAAATTTCTCTTGGTTGTCCAGAGCTTTGAGCGTAGTGTCTTGTAGTAGGTCTTGCGCATCATCACGATTCGAAGTAAGCAACATTGCAAAGTTGAACATGTTACTTTGCAAGCTCATTAGTTTTTGTTGAAAAAGTTGTGAGTTCATAACCTTAATAATAAATTGGTTTGTAATCTCGTTCTCTTCTCTCGTTATTGGTTTTGTCGTCGGTACAACTTTCTATATTTGCCTTTAGACATGACAAAGATATAATGAAATTGATACGATTATTCACCTTCTTCAATTGATATATCCTAAAGTTTGCCAAAAAAATACTCTTTAGATTTTAATAGCTTTATAGAAGCTTTGCAAGTGTGTGTAACTCATTGATTATTCGACTGGTATTTGTGTTTTGATTGGTGGTTGTCTTTTTCTTTTACCTAAAAGAGTAATTGTTTTTTTATTATTTCTTGATTTAAAGAAAGGGCTTTATAGATAAGCTTTCTTTTTAGGTTTACTCTAACTCGATTCTATTTACTTGAGTGATTATTCGTTTTCCGTTATCTTTGTTTTGCAAACCTAATAATATTGACCATGAAACGAATTTCGGCGGTTATAGCCTTATCCTTATTGATGAGCTCGTCTTATTTTTACGGCACAGCTCAAGTAAATGAAAAACAAATTAATATTATACCACTACCTCAAAGATATACGCAAGGTGTAGATAGCTTTGAGATTGACACGAAGACTGTATTATATACGCAAAATAAGAATCAGCGTATCGCAGTCGAAGCACTGCAATCGTGTATCCCATTGATAAAAAAGAGCGAGCATCCTAAGAAGAGAAGAAAGAATACAATTGAATTTAAAGAGAATACATCATTGCCCCAAGAGGCTTATTCGCTACAGATAACCAAAGACAATATTTTGATCGAAGCTTCAGATAGTACGGGTTATTTGTATGCTGTGCAGTCTCTGAAACAATTGCTAAGATGTGATTCGATAGCAGAAAAGGGGGCGAATATCTATAAGTTGCCAGTATTGCAAATAGAGGATGCTCCGCGATTCGAATATCGAGGTGTAATGCTTGATGTTTCTCGTTGTTTTATTCCGAAGGAGCACACTATTAAAAAGTGGTGGAGCTTTTGAATCAATCATTTTTGGTGCCTTATGGGGA
>CAMTPD010000358.1 GCA_947074265.1 uncultured Porphyromonadaceae bacterium | reverse complement strand
CAAGTACTTCTGCCCAGATGTAGCTGTAGTAACCTGCTGTGTAACCACCACCCATTGTGTGACGGAAATAAGTAGATCGGTAGCGAGGAGGAATTTGCGAAAGAATCTTACGATCGCTCATTTGTTTCGCTTCGAACTTAGCAGGTGTAAAGTCAGCAGGAACCTCAGTCATTACGTGATAATCCATATCAAGGATTGACGCTGCAAGATATTCTGTTGTTGCAAAACCTTGTCCCCAAGTTCCACTCTTCTCCATTTTCTCGATCAATGCATCCGGCATAACCTCTCCTGTTTCGTAATGTTTCGCATAAACTTTCAACACAGAAGGTTCGAAAGCCCAATGCTCCATAATTTGAGAAGGTAGTTCTACAAAGTCGCGAGGAACACCACCTACACCTTTGTAATCAACGTTTTTGAACAAGTTGTGTAGAGCGTGACCAAACTCATGGAAGAACGTTTCTGTTTCATCCGCGCTCAACAATGCAGGTTTACCATCGGCAGGTTCAGTAAAGTTACAAACGATTGTTACTACAGGAGCAACACGTTTTCCGTCTTCCATCGACTGACCACGGTATGTACCACACCATGCTCCGCCACGTTTCGAACCGCGAGGATGGAAGTCCATATAAAGAACACCTAGGTGATCGCCGTTTTGGTCTTTACATTCGTAAGCCATTGCATCTTGATGCGGAAGCGGAATATCTTTGATTTCAGTGAATGTAATGCCATAAAGTTGGTTACAAACATAGAAGATACCGTCACGTACATTTGAAAGTTGCAAGTAAGGACGTACTTCGTTCTCGTCTAGATCAAACTTTTCCTTCATTACTTTCTCGTTGTAATATCTCCAGTCCCAACCTTGAAGTTGATCGTTTACACCATCTTTCTTCATTGCCGCCTGAAGTGCAGTTGCTTCATCATTTGCTTTTTTCACGGCAAAAGGCCAAAGTTGATCTAGCAGTGCATATACATTGCTATCTTTCTTTGCCATACGCTCTTCCAATGCAAAGTTTGCGTAGTTATCATGACCCATCAATTTCGCTTTTTGAAGACGAAGATCAACAAGTTTCTTAATTACTTCATTGTTATCAGCTTCATTACCATTGTTGCAACGGTTGATGTATGCTTCGAAGATTTGTTTTCTCAACTCTCTGTTATCTGCAAATTGCAAAAACGGCATCACGCTCGGGTTGTGAAGTGTAAACAACCACTTACCTTCAAGATCGTTATTTTTTGCAGCTGCAGCAGCTGTTGCGATTACCCCTTGAGGTAGACCTGCAAGATCTGCTTCGTTTTCGATAACTAGTTTATATGCATTTGTTTCGCTCATTACGTTTTGTTCGAACGTAAGTTGAAGCATTGAGATTTCGCTATTAAGCTCACGCAGTTTAGCCTGATCTTCTGCATTTAGGTTAGCACCACCACGTACAAAACCTTTATATGTATCTTCAAGAAGTTTTGTTTGAGCAGGATTCAAGTTAAACACTTCTTTGCGCTCATACACCTCTTTTACTTTCGCAAACAAATCGGGATTTAGATTGATATCATCTGAATGTTTAGACAATACAGGAGCAATCTCTTTGTTTAGCTTTTGCATATCAGGAGTTGTATTTGCCGAGTTCAAACCGAAAAATACACGACTTACATTCGAAAGCAAAGCTCCGCTATTATCAAGAGCAGCGATTGTATTATCAAAATCAGGCGTTGCTCTGTTCTTGATGATAGCATCGATTTCTTGTTTTTGTTGAGCCATTCCTTCTTCAAAAGCAGGCATATAATGCTCTATCTTAATTTTGTCGAAGCTAGGAACATTAAGAGGAGTATTAAACTCCGTAAAGAAAGGATTTGATGCTTCTTCTGCATGTTTTGCAGTACTACAAGAAGCCATTACTACTGCTAGGCTGGCAGCTAGAAATACTTTTTTCATTGGCTAGATGTTTATTGTTGATTTATGTTTATATATCTACTTCGTATAGATTACAAATATACAACATAATCCGACGTATCTACGTCAATAAGCAACAATTACCCCTCAAAAGCCGTACAATTTATCATTGTTTACAAAAAACAATAAGCACAGACAAAAGAATTGCAAAAAGAAATACCATTTTAGCCGTTGACGCCAATACAGCATTGAGGTCTTTACCTTCGAGCGTACTGAGTTTGCGATACACTAAAATAAACAAGGCAATCCAAATGAAGGCAAGAGAATAAGCCAAGATTGCATATACATCATAAAGCTCGGTTACGGCAATAAAAAACAACATGCCTGCCAATGCATTGAAAATATAAAAAGCCAAACCAAAAGCTTTTCCATACATCACAACAGTAGTTCGTTTATTACTTAACTTATCTGCATCGTAATCACGGTAGTTATTCACTACTAAAATATTAATTGCCACAAAGCCCAATGCTAATCCGGCAAGAAGTGAGCCGATTGTAAAGGTATCGGCTTGTACATAATACGTAAACACCACCGGTACAACACCATAAAAAAGCAGCACACATACATCTCCCAGTCCGTGATATGCCAACGGATAAGGTCCGGCAGAGTAAGCTAAAGCAAAAACTGCAATGGCTAATCCCACAAAGATAAGTTCCCAGCCTCCGTATTGAATAAGAAAAAGACCTGTCACACAAGACAAACCCAACGATACCAATGTTGCTATAAGCATCGACTTTGGCTCTACCCATCCTAAAGCCACAGCTCTGTCGGGGCCTAAACGGTCTTCGCGATCTGCTCCTTTTTTATGATCGAAATAATCGTTAGCATAATTAGAAGCAATCTGTGCATAAAGTGCGACAACTAAACACAACACTGCGGGTATCCAGTTAAACTTTCCATCGGTATAAGCCAATGCACACCCCAACAATACAGGACTAATTGAAGCAGTCAACGTTCTGTGACGTGCTCCTTCACTCCAACCTTTCAATTTAGCCTTTGCAATAATGATTTTAAAAAATAATCGTTATTTCGTT
>CAMTPD010000357.1 GCA_947074265.1 uncultured Porphyromonadaceae bacterium | reverse complement strand
TGCTCTGTACGCTCTTGCAAAGATGCGATCTCCGCTTTTACTGAATCTGCGGATGCATTTACATCTTGTGTTTGTGCATAACCCATTACCGATATCAATAACCCAACTGCAAAAAAATACTTCTTCATCTATTCTAAGCTAATTAATTTCTAAACAATTTAATTCAAAAATAATATATATTGGGGATATATATTATATAACAAAAATATTACCGAAAAGGATAAACATTGTTGCATTTTTGAAACACATCTGAAACAACCGTCTCATTGTCTCCTTTCGACATTGCAAAGATGCAGCCTTTATGTTTCACTCGCGTAACGCACCGGTTACAGTTTCGATACATTGATATTACATTGATGTTACAGAAAAATGTAGCAAGGTTGTAAGATTCGTGTAACGCTTTCGTAACATCGACTACGTTAATTTGCGACAGAAATTAAAGTTAAATGCAACGTGAGAAGATTTATTGAAAAACTGGCAGAAGGCGCCCTTACCTTGAGTGGCAGTGTAACAAGTATTACAATCCTGCTTATCGTATTATTCTTATTTAAAGAAGGTGGTTGCTTATTCAAAAGCCCGGTCATAGAAGAAGGCTATGTCTTGGCTGTAAACTCCGAAAACCCTGTTGACAAAATCGGAGCTTTAAATGTAAAAGAAATTTATGACTCTAACATAGAAAATTGGAGCCAAGTAGGCGGAAAAGATTTACCTATCACATTATTCCGCTTTAGCGACCTTGGCAATTATTTTAGTGATGAAGAGCTTGGTGATGAATTTCAGTTTGTTCCTCAATGTATAAACAAACTTATTTCAGAAGATCCCGGTATCATTGCTTTCTTTCCAAAACAATACTTAGCAGAAGACTTTGGCGGAAAAGTACTTAAAGAAGGAAACATCACTCCTGCTGATTTCTTTGCCGGTAAAGAATGGTATCCAACATCTCAGCCTGCAGCACAGTTTGGCCTGATGCCATTGCTACTAGGAACGTTATGGGTTAGTATTGGTGCTATTTTGATTGCTCTTCCCTTTGGGATCGCAGTTGCTGTATATTTATCCGAACTTTCAGGAAAACGCATGCGAGGCTTTTTGAAACCAACGATTGAGCTCCTTGCCGGTATTCCTTCAGTTGTATATGGATTCTTTGGCTTGGTAGTTATTGTTCCATTTATCCAGAAAGCATTTAATTTACCTGTAGGCGAAACTGCTCTTTCGGGTAGTGTAGTTCTTGCAATCATGGCTCTTCCTACTATTATCACCGTAGCCGAAGATGCAATGCGCAATACTCCACGTGCAATGCGAGAAGCTAGTTTGGCTCTTGGCGCCACACACTGGCAAACGATCTACAAGGTTGTTATTCCATATTCTATTTCAGGTATTACCTCTGCTCTCGTACTTGGTATGGGTAGAGCTATCGGAGAAACAATGGCCGTGCTGATGGTAACAGGTAATGCCGCAGTGATACCTACTTCGATGCTTGAATCGGTTCGTACCATTCCTGCAACTATCGCAGCAGAACTTGGAGAGGCTCCTGCCGGAGGTGCACATTACGAAGCATTGTTTGCTTTAGGTGCCGTACTTTTTGTAATGACTTTGATATTGAGTATTACAGTAGAATACATCTCTTCAAAAAAACATAGATAAATACACAACTCTCAATCTTGAAATTATATGGAACTTATAAATAAAAGACAATCGCAACGAATCATGTTCGGATTATTCCGACTATTGAGTGCGTCTGTCGTTTTAATATTACTCTTTATACTTGGCTTTATTGTCAAAAACGGAATGGAAGCTCTTAGTTGGGACTTTCTAACCAAAGCTCCTGAAGATGGAATGACTAAAGGTGGAATCTTCCCTGCTATTGTAGGTACACTATATCTAGTTATCGGTAGTAGCCTTTTCAGCTTTCCTATCGGAATCATGTCTGGTATTTACATGAACGAGTATGCAAAGAATGGATGGATCGTAAAACTAATCCGTATTATGACCAACAACTTAAGTAGTGTTCCGTCAGTTGTGTTTGGTTTGTTCGGGATGGCTTTGTTTGTAAACTTCTTTGGCTTTGGCGATTCACTTATTGCCGGCTCATTAACATTGGGATTACTTTCTCTTCCCCTTATCATTCGTACTACAGAAGAAGCACTTAAAAGTATTGATAAATCATATAGAGAAGGTAGCTTGGCTCTTGGAGCAACAAAACTTCAAACCATTCGCAAGGTAATTTTACCAATGGCATTTCCAAACATCATCACCGGACTAATCTTGTCGATCGGACGTGTATCGGGCGAAACGGCTCCTATCCTATTTACTTGTGCGGCATACTTTTTACCAAATCTACCACACAGTATTTTTGATCAAGTAATGGCTCTTCCTTATCACTTGTATGTAATCGCAACAAGCGGTACAAACATGGAGGCTACCCGCCCAATGGCTTACGGTACTGCTTTAGTGCTTGTTCTCATCGTTTTGGTTCTTAATCTTATTGCCAACGTAGTACGCAAGCATTTTTCTAAGCATCAAGCTAAATAACAAGTATTTCATTTTTATCAACTCAAACAAAGAAAATTATACGATATGTACACTATAGAAGCTAAAAATGTAGATTTTTATTACGGAGACTTCAAAGCACTTAAAGGCATTAACCTACAAGTGGAGCAAAACAAAGTTGTGGCATTTATCGGACCTTCGGGCTGTGGAAAATCTACTTTTCTTCGTCTGATCAACCGTATGAACGATCTGATAGACAACACTCGTCTCGATGGAGAGATCCTTTTTAATGGTCAAAACATCTATAGAAAAGATATCATTGTAGACCAGTTGCGCAAAGAGGTTGGTATGGTATTTCAAAAACCGAATCCATTTCCAAAAAGCATTTTTGAAAACATTGCATATGGATTGCGCGTAAATGGCGTTACTGATAAAACCTTTATCGAACAACGTGTAACAGAGTCTCTTCAAGGAGCGGCTCTTTGGGATGAA
>CAMTPD010000356.1 GCA_947074265.1 uncultured Porphyromonadaceae bacterium | reverse complement strand
GATTCTCCGGAGTGACTGGAGTTCAGACGTGTGCTCTTCCGATCTGTATTAATATCAATATCCGGTTGATAAAAGCGGTTGAATAATACAACAGCTGCTGCGCCATTGATCTTCAATGTATTTACAATAGCCGGAATATTACTAAAGCTTTTGCCAAGCTTCACAATAATAGGGATATTGATGGTTTCTTTTACTTTGCGTAAGATGTTGATGTAGTTCATCTCCAGACGATTGTGGTCGTGTTGAAGGTCTGTTTCAAATGCAAAGATATTTAACTCAAGAGCATCAGCTCCAGCCAATTCTATCTGACGAGCAAAATCGATCCAAGCATCTGCTTTATAGCAGTTGATGCTTGCTATAATTGGAATTGTGCAAAGTGCTTTTGTCTCTTTGATCAAGTTTATATAATCATTAACTTGATTTGCTTTTACATAGCTATTGATGTAATCGTATGCTTCCGGATAGTCAGAACTTTCTTTTAGAATATCTGATTGCATTTCGATTTGTTCTTCAAATAATGATTTAAGAACAATAGCTGCAGCACCGGCTTTCTCAAATTCTTTACATTTTTCCGGCTTGTTGGTAAGACCAGAACTACCAACGATAATCGGATTGCGCAAAGACAAACCTGCATATTGTGTTGAAATATCTATCATAGTATATTTAGTTTATACGAGTCAATAAACAAAACTATTCAAATTTTATCTATTTATGAATAGTTAGACCAAAAATTCACTAGTATTGGCGTTGACCAAATATCTTGCTTCCTACGCGTACCATTGTACTTCCCTCTTCAATCGCGATGTTGAAATCATCACTCATTCCCATAGAAAGTGTATCGAATGAAGATTCGTTAGCAAAGAACAATTCTTTTACTTCTTGGAATATAGCTTTTAATTCAGCAAATTCGGTATGAATCAACAATTCATTTTCTGTAAAAGAAGCCATTCCCATTAGACCACGAACTTTAATGTTCTTACAGTCTTTGTATGCTTGACTTTGCAAAAGAGCGAAACATTCTTCTTTGCTTAACCCAAATTTTGTTTCTTCCGAAGCAATGTACATTTGGAGTAAAACATTGATAACTCGATTTTGTTTTGCAGCTTGCTTATCTATTTCAATTAAAAGCTTAAGACTGTCTACACTATGTATGGTGTCGATAAAGGGAGCAATGTATTTAACCTTATTTGTCTGAAGGTGTCCTATAAAATGCCATTGGATATCTTCCGGCAAATGCGGGATCTTTGAAGTTAGTTCCTGTACTTTACTTTCGCCAAATATACGTTGTCCGGCATTGTAGGCTTCTTGAATAGCCGCGGTCGGATGAAACTTCGAAACTGCAACAAACGTTACTTGTTGCGGAATCTCTTTTCTAAGATCTGCTAGATTTGCACTAATACTCATAACAAATTATTTCTTTTCTTCTGCAGAGAATGGGAATACGTCCATGATTTGTGTTTCAGCAACTGATGCAATTGAATAATCAGACAATGTGCCTTTCATTCCATTTTCCAATACTGAAATCGCTTCTTTGATATCAGATGCTTGAGCAAGCATTTGTACAGCAGTTTTCTTTTCTGCTCCGCTTTTTTCATCAAGTGTAATGAAATATACTTTGATTTTGTAAAAGCGGTCACCATTTTCATTAAAGAATAGTTCGTTGATACGAGCGCGCTTGATGTCCGTGATTGTAAATTCACCTGTGATAAACGGTTTAATCTCTTCGATAATACGAGCTTCTGCTTCTGTAAATGAAAGAGCATCTACCAAATAAGGTTCTGTTACTTTTTTTTGCATGCCGGATTCCAGCATTTTCTCATATGAGACTTTACATTCAAACCAATTGTGCATATTGTTTCTTTTTTCGATTATTGTTTTTCAGTATTATCAAGTACACTTTGCGGGAAAAGATTGCCTTTACCAACAACTTCATTGTATACTCGTTGATATGTTTTATAGTCTGTACCTTCTGCTAAAGCTCGAAGTATGGCAATACGCTTTTGAATAGGAGGGTGGGTGGCATATAGCTCATCACTATCTCCAGCTTTTAAATGCGGTGTTGCAATATACATCGGAGCTGTAATCTTATTTGCCTGAGGCATCGGAGTGACAGACTGTGCTATTTTTTCAAGCGCGTCGGCCAAACTATTGGGGTCTCGGGTAAAGTTTACGGCAGTTGCATCGGCCAGATATTCACGTTTTCGAGATAAGGAAAAGTAAAATATCTGAGTCAAGATTGGTGCAAATATAGCTAATAATATTACTAATAGTTGAATTATTGCACCTGCACCTGAATCTTTCTTACCATTATCATTGCTTCTACCTCCGATTGCTGAAAAAAAAGATGCTCTGAGTACGACTTCACTAAGTATAACAATTGCTCCAAGCATGATTCCGGCAAATGTGAGATAGAGTACATCTCGATTGTATATATGTCCGGTTTCATGAGCAATTACAGCTTGAAGCTCGTTTCTATTTAGTTTTTCTCGCAGTCCGGCGGTGACAGCGATGATGCTGTTTTCAGGTTTGGTTCCCGTAGCAAAAGCATTGAGCGCCTCCGTATCAATAATGTATATACGAGGCATGGGAGTACCGGCAGCCGTTGCTACTTCTTCAACAACATTGTACAGTGTAGGATCATCTTCTTTCGTTATTTCATGTGCTCCACTTGAGTTGAGGAGGACTGAAGATCCGGACGAAAAAGAAAATAGACTTAATACACCCCATACAGCCATGGCTATAAAGAGCCCGTTCATCATTCCTCCATGCAGATTGTTTGGAGATAGCATGTAGCCTAACCCCACACCAAGAGCCGTAAGAATAAGTCCCATTACGAAAAACAAAATCCATGATTTGCGTTTATTTGCCCAAATTAATTCATACATAACTAATCAGTTTTGATGAAGAATGATTCTATTGAATGAATCTTAGAATGATACTTTTGGAGCAGTACGAGCCTCTGGCGTAGAAACCTCAAACAA
>CAMTPD010000355.1 GCA_947074265.1 uncultured Porphyromonadaceae bacterium | reverse complement strand
AAGCTGAACTTTACATTCGATTATTACAATCGTACCACTTCCGACATCTTGATGGAAGTACCTACACCTGATACGTATGCACTTGAGAAATTTATCGATAACATTGGTAAAGTACGTAACACCGGTATCGAATTCTCGGCTTCGTATGCACAGCAAGTAGGTGAAGTAAAACTCAACTTCAACGGTAACTTCGCATACAACGTAAACAAGATTCTTTATCTTCCAAACGAAAAAGATATTCCTGACGGAATTCAACTAAGAAGATTAGGATACCCGATCAATTCATTCTACGGCTATGAAGCTGTCGGTTTCTATCAATCGCAAGCAGATGTAGACAGTTATGCAGAATACAAACTAACAGGCAAGCCACAAGCCGGCGATATCAAATACAAAGATCAAAACAACGATGGAGTATTGAATGGTGATGACCGTGTCATCTTGGGTAGCAGAGATCCTAAATATGTATTCGGTCTTAATATAGGCGCAGAATGGAAAGGCTTTGACTTTACAGCATTCTTCCAAGGCGCAGCAGGCGTAGAACGTTACATGGACGGAACCGTTTACGGAGACTTTGCGGGCGATACGGGTAAGCCGAATGTAATCTGGAGAGACCACTGGACTCCTGAGAATCCGAACGCAACCATGCCTCGTCTTACATCATACACAACCGGTCCGAGTATGCCTCCATTAGTATCTTCGTTCTGGCTGCAAAATGCCAACTATCTTCGTCTCAAAAATCTGCAAATCGGTTATACTCTACCATCAGAGTGGTTGGCAGGAAGCGGAATCTCTCGTTTGAGAATCTATTATAGCGGACAAAACCTATTTACGATGACCAAGTTTATCGACGGTTGGGATCCGGAAGCACCATCAGGACGTGGTAGCCACTATCCGCAAGTAATGGTTAATTCATTCGGTATCAACCTAACTTTCTAATCAAGATTCAGATATGAAAACATATATAAAAGCACTTATTGCGCTGCCTTTTGTATTCACATCGTGCAGTGACTTTCTAGACAGAGCACCGGCCGACGCCTTGTCGCCATCTACCTTTTGGAAAACAGAAAAAGACGCAACGCTAGCACTTACGGGATGTTACAACGGCTTCGAAAGCGGAAGCACCATCTTATACCGCGACTGCGGATCAGACAATGCGTACAATTATCACCGTCACGAAGGCTGGCAAGTTATCGGCAACGGAGAAATGACTCAATCAGATACCGGAGCAGGTTCTTTCGGTTTCGGAACCATTCGTCGTTGCAACGAGTTCCTTGAAAACGTAGATAAAGTAACCTTCACAACAGAAGGATTGAAAGAACAATACACCTCAGAAGCACGCTTTATTCGTGCTTACCGATACTTCATCATGACACAATCATACGGCGATGTACCGTTGGTAACAAGAGTATTTCAAACTCCACAAGAAGCTGAAGTACCGCGCGACTCGAAAGAAACCGTAGAACAGTTTATCATCGACGAACTAAAAGCGATCATCGACGGCAACGCATTGAAAAAAGGTCCGGGTACAGGCGGTCGCATCAGCCATGCTGCGGCACAAGCTCTACTTATGCGTGTTTACCTTTTCAAAGGAATGTATGCAGAAGTAAAAGAGATTGCAGGTCAAATCACCGGTTACTCGCTATTCAACAATGGAGAAGGCGCATACAACAACCTTTTCTTGATGGCAAATGAAAATAACAACGAAGCCATTCTTGAGATCGAACATATCAAGAGCGACTACGGTATGTCGTTCGGTGCATATACTCCAAACAGTGCCGGAGGTTGGTCATCTATCGTTCCATTGCAAACATTGGTAGACTCGTATGAAATGGCAGACGGACTCACCATCGAAGAAGCCAAAGCAGCAGGAACATACGACGAAACCAATCCGTACGTAAACAGAGACCCTCGATTGAGTGCAACCATCGTATATCCCGGTCAAGTATATAACGGAAAGGTTTATTCATCCGTAGTTGCCGGCAACGATGACAATCCGACCAAAGCTGATAACTCAACGAAAACAGGCTATAACTTCAAGAAGTACATCAACCCGATCGATCAGTACGACGACATGTGGAATACAGGTCGTAACATGATGGTGATCCGTTATGCGGAAGTACTTCTTTCAAAAGCCGAAGCAATGATAGAGTTGAACCTGATCAACGACGAAATGTATGCAGCAATTGATGCCGTACGTGAAAGAGCCGGTATGCCTGCGGTAGATCGCAACAAGTATAACTCACAAGACAAACTACGCGAACTGGTTCGTCGTGAGCGTCGCGTAGAGTTTGCATACGAAGGAATGCGTCGCTTCGACATCATTCGTTGGAACATTGCAAAAGATGTATTGAACGGAAAAGTATATGGTTGCCGTCAGGCAGGAAACGACAATCCGATCTTAGAGGAAACCTATCCAAACGGAGATCATAAAGTGAACCTACAAGGCGAACCGTTTTTCGTAGAAACTCGTACATTTGCTGAGCACAACAAATATTTGCCACTGTCGCAAAGCTCATTGGATAAGAATCCAAAGCTTGTACAAAACGAAGGATATTAAAACATAGGCGTTGTTGAGCGTCTATAAATCAACACTAAACTTTAAAAGGGGGTTTCCACGTCGGAAGCTCCCTTTTTCTTGTATATATCCATTCTATTTTACAAGAATTCACTAATTTAGCCGTGCTAACCAATCGTAAAGCCCACATGCATATGCAACGTTTTATTTTATGTCTTATTTCCATTGTCGTTAGCTCCACCGTATTTTCTCAGATTAAAGTTGCTTGTATTGGCAACAGCGTAACATACGGATACGGCATTGAAAATAGAGAAACCAACTCCTATCCTGCCCAATTACAACAATTACTCGGCAGCGAATACGAAGTACAAAACTTCGGTAAAAGCGGATCCACACTACTACGCAAAGGACATCGCCCCTACAACGAACAAGAAGCGTATCAATCCGCCTTGCAATACAAGCCCGATA
>CAMTPD010000354.1 GCA_947074265.1 uncultured Porphyromonadaceae bacterium | reverse complement strand
AGATTCTCCGGAGTGACTGGAGTTCAGACGTGTGCTCTTCCGATCTGGCAAATATCAAATCTCTCATCACGCAACCAATCGATTATATAGGGTTTATTTTCTATGCCAAATCTCCTCGCTATGTGAGCGAAGAAAGTTATGGAACGATCCAAAACCTAGTTTGTTGTTGTAAGAAAACAGGTGTGTTTGTGAATGAAAGCTTCGATACGATTCAACGTATTGTAGCAGCATGTAAGTTGGATGCTATACAGTTACATGGGAATGAATCTCCTCAGTTTTGCAAAGAAGTTAAATCTCTTGGTGTTGAAGTATTCAAAGTCTTCAGCATTGAACAACCTTCCGATCTATTGCTTTGTCATAGCTATACAGATGTGGCAGACCTTTTCTTATTTGATACAAAGTGTGTCGGTCATGGCGGTAGCGGAATGAAGTTCGATTGGAGTATCCTCGATACATATGCAGGAGAGGTTCCTTTTTTATTGAGTGGCGGTATTGGCCCGAACGATTACGACTCACTTCTAGCCTTCAAGCACCCAAAGTTTTACGGAGTAGACTTAAATAGCAAGTTTGAAATAGCTCCAGCATTGAAAAATATAGAAACCCTTTCTTCGTTTATCCATAAATTACATCACAATGAATAGAATAGATCAGTTGTTCGCAACGAAACAAAATAATATCTTATCGGTATACTTTACTGCCGGATTCCCTCAATTAAATAGTACATTATCAGTATTGGAAGCTTTACAAGCTAAAGGTGTTGATATGGTAGAAATAGGAGTTCCATTTTCAGATCCATTAGCAGACGGCCCGGTGATCCAGAAAAGTAGCCATATTGCTATTCAAAATGGGATGAATCTGCGTTTGTTATTCTCTCAGTTGAAAGATGTGCGTGAACGCATTCATATACCATTGGTATTGATGACTTACTTTAATCCGGTTTTAGTATTCGGTTTTGAAGAGTTTTGCAAGCAATGTGCAGAAGTAGGAATTGATGGACTTATTATTCCTGATTTGCCATTTGCCGAATATGAGCAAACGTATAAAGCAATCACGGATAAGTACGGATTGCACATGGCAATGTTAATTACGCCGCAGACAACAGAAGAACGTATCCGCCAGATTGATAAATTCACAAACGGATTCATTTATATGGTATCCTCTGCATCTACAACTGGGGCGAAAGATCGCTTTTCGGAAGAACAAGTTAGCTACTTCGAGCGTATCGATGCAATGCAATTAAGCAACCCTCGTCTTATCGGTTTTGGCATTTCTAACAATACAACACTTCAATCAGCCTTTAGTCATGCACGTGGGGCAATCGTAGGAAGTAAATATGTTCAACTTTTAGGTTCGGAAGAAAGTATCGATAAATCGGTTGATGCTTTATTCGATGCTTTAGGATTATAAAAGAGATCAGATAAAATAAAAAGAGAGCGGCTCGTATGAACCGCTCTCTTTTTTGTATCTTATATCGGAGTATTAATACTCCATGAACATGCGTTGGATTTCTTTTGTATCTTTTGTTTTAGTCAAAGCTAACATCAAAAGTACTCTTGATTTAGGAGCTCCAAGGAAATAAGAAGCTACATATCCGTGCTCATCATCATTTACTTCACCGTTGCGAGGAACCATACCTGATTGAATGCGGCTAGTTCTTACAACTTGGATGCCTTGTTTTACACCTTTATCTAACACATCCATTACAGCAGGGAAGAAGTTGCCATTACCTACACCGGCATGAACAATACCATCTACTTTTGCTTTCACAAGAGCTTCTGCTGGAAGTGGAGACGCATTTGCATATCCGTAAAGAATATCTACAACAGGAAGTTTCGTGATGTTTGTAACATCAAATTCACTTTGTGTAGTATGACGTCTGATTTGGTTTCTAGAGAAGAAAGGAGTTGCTTCGTACATAACACCCATAGGACCATAGTTAGGACATTTGAATGCATCTACGTTTGTAGTATTTGATTTGATGATATCATCTGCACCAAGAATGTAGTCGTTCATCAATACCATAACACCTTTACCTACAGCTTGAGGATTTGAAGCAAGAGCAACAGCTTTGAACAAGTTTAACGGACCATCTGCACTAAGAGCAGTAGCCGGACGCATAGCGCCTACCAATACAACAGGTTTGTCGCTCTTCACTGTAAGGTTTAGGAAGTATGCAGTTTCTTCCATAGTATCAGTTCCGTGAGTAATTACGATACCATCGCAATCGCCGGAAGCAAACACCTTATTGATTTCTTTAGCCAATGCCAACCATACGTTGTCATTCATTTCTTGACTTCCGATATTCGAGATTTGGATTCCTTTGATATCGGCAAGGCTCATCATTTCCGGAACAGCAGCGATCAATTGATCAACAGTAGCTACACCTGCTGTGTAACCTCCGGCTGTAGATGCTTCAGCAGCACCTGCAATAGTTCCACCCGTAGCAATGATAACGATACGAGGTTTTGTTTGTGCTTGTGCGCCCAATACAACAGCAAGCATCAGTACGAATAGTAAACTTAACTTCTTCATTGTTGAAATTATTAATGGTTCTTATTTAGACTTTGTCTTAATAATTAGTTTACGTTAAACAACCATCTAAAACCTGTAATAAACATATTCTCACTGTTTCCTTTAGGAAGTCCCGGGAACATTGCTGTATTCAGACTTGTGTAACGATAACCGTACGAAAAGTGGAAGTTTAAATTAGTATTGTCAAACGGATAATATTCAAAAACGAAAGCACCGGTCCATCTGTGAAGAACCTCAGCATTCAATTCTTTATCTTGACGTTGGTCGTAGATTCCTTTCAACCACATCACAAATTCATTGTTTTTACCAAAATTATATTGCGCACGTACAATGGCAGCTTGGTCTCTGGCAAAAATCATGTTCTCAGCCTTCATATCAATAGGACCATTTTGACGAACACTAGATCGGAAGAGCACACGTCTGAACTCCCGTCACTCCGGAGAATCTCGTATG
>CAMTPD010000353.1 GCA_947074265.1 uncultured Porphyromonadaceae bacterium | reverse complement strand
TATAATTTTCATACTATGAGAGAATCTGAAAAATTAGTAGCAGAGAAACTACTTAAGATTAAAGCAGTGAAATTGCAACCGGCAAACCCTTTCACTTGGGCTTCAGGCTGGAAATCTCCTATCTACTGTGACAACAGAAAGACCCTTTCTTATCCAGAAGTTAGAGATTGCATCAAAATCGAATTGGCAAGAACTATCCTTGAAAAGTATCCTCAAGTAGATGCTATCGCAGGTGTAGCTACAGGTGCAATTGCACAAGGCGCTTTGGTTGCAGATTTATTGAATCTTCCTTTTGTTTACATCCGCGCAACTCCAAAAGATCACGGATTGGAAAACTTGATCGAAGGTGAATTGAAACCAGGCTCAAAAGTTGTTGTTGTTGAAGACCTAATTTCAACAGGCGGTAGCAGTTTGAAAGCTGTAGAAGCAGTACGCAAAGCTGGCAACGAAGTTGTTGGTATGGTTGCTATCTTCACTTACGGTTTCCCTATCGCTCAAGAGAAATTTGCTGAAGCAAACGTTGAATTGACAACTCTTTCTAACTACAATGCAGTATTGGAGCAAGCATTGAGCACAAACTATATCGAGCAATCAGATATCGAAACGCTTAAAGAATGGCGTAAAGATCCTGCAAACTGGAACCCTAATAAATAATCAGGAATGACAGAATTTGTAAGCGAAGTTAAAACCATTCCTTATAACGAAGACAGAATCTATACGATGCTCTCTGACCTTTCAAACTTGGAAAAAGTCAAAGACAGACTTCCTGCCGATAAGGTTAAAGATTTTTCGTACGATACAGATTCATGTACGTTCAGTGTTGATCCGGTTGGCAAAATCAAGTTTGAAATCATTGAACGCACTCCGTGCAACACCATCAAATTTGGCGCAGCCGAATCACCTATTAAGTTCAATCTTTGGATTCAACTAAAACAGGTAGCAGAAAACGACACAAAAATGAAGATGACTATCAAAGCTGACTTGAATATGTTTCTTAAACCAATGGTTTCAAAACCATTACAAGAAGCACTAGACAAGATCTCTACGGTAATCGCTTCGTTACCTTATTAATACATCAGACATATGGCACAAAAGCTTTGGGAAAAAAGTGTACAAGTAAATACAGAAATTGAAAACTTTACTGTCGGAAAAGACAGGGAAATGGATCTTTATCTTGCAAAGCATGATGTATTGGGCTCTATTGCCCACACCACCATGCTTGCAAGTATCAACCTGATTGAAAAAGACGAGTTGGAAATCCTAATTCGAGAACTTCGCAACATCTACCATCTGGCAGAAGAAGGCAAGTTTGTGATCGAAGACGGAGTTGAAGACGTTCACTCACAGGTAGAATTGATGCTTACCCGTAAACTGGGTGATTTGGGTAAAAAAATCCACAGCGGTCGCTCGAGAAACGACCAGGTCCTACTCGACCTCAAGCTGTTTACCCGTACGCAGTTGAATGAGCTAGCCGAGAGCGTTCACAATTTGTTTACAACACTAATCGCCCAAAGCAATCGCTATAAAAACGTATTAATGCCGGGATATACTCACTTGCAGATTGCAATGCCGTCATCGTTTGGGTTGTGGTTTGGTGCCTATGCCGAAAGCTTGACAGACGACTTACAGCTTCTTCAGGCGGCATATAAAATCTGCAACCGTAATCCCCTCGGATCTGCAGCCGGATATGGCTCGTCATTCCCTCTTAATCGTGAAATGACAACCCAACTTCTTGGCTTTGATTCGATGAATTACAATGTTGTTTATGCACAAATGGGACGTGGCAAAATGGAAAAAACAGTTTCCTTTGCCATTTCGTCCATTGCAGCAACATTATCAAAACTTGCTTTTGACGCATGTATGTTCAACAGCCAAAACTTCGGATTCATCAAACTACCGGATGAATTCACAACAGGCTCTAGCATCATGCCACACAAGAAAAATCCGGATGTATTCGAGCTAACAAGAGCTAAGTGCAATAAGCTTCAAGCTCTTCCTTACCAAATCACTCTAATTGCAAACAATCTACCTTCGGGCTATTTCCGCGATATGCAAATTATCAAAGAAGTATTCATCCCTGCGTTTGAAGAACTTCAATCATGCATTTATATGGTAAACCGTATGATGCAAGAAGTGAAGGTGAACAAGCAAATCCTCGAAGACAAAAAATACGATTTAATCTTCAGTGTAGAAGAGGTAAATAAGCGTGTTCTTGATGGTGTACCGTTCCGTGACGCCTACAAAGAAGTAGGTCTCGAGATCGAATCGGACAATTATACACCCGATTACAACATCCATCATACCCACGAAGGAAGCATCGGTAATCTTTGCAACGAGAAGATCGAACTGTTAGCGCAAGAAATTCTTTCCGACTTCAACTTCGAAAAGATGAAACGTGCCGAAGATCAACTTCTCAACCGCTAAGCATTCTTATCATGGTAAGGAACAGACTATTTTACGGTATATGCAGCATGTTTTTATTCTTAACGGCATGCAACAACGCGATAGAGTCTGGTATACCTACCTCTAAAGTGAACCTTTCACTTGATTTGAGTATGGAAGATTATCAACTTACTTCTCCGCTGGCTTTTATGTCATATATCCGGCCTCGCATATCGGGCGAGGCTACCGGATATGGCGGAATATTAGTTGTAAGTGGTCTCGACGATCAAATTTTTGCTTATGATTTAAGTTGTCCCAACGAAAAAGCATCTACAACTCGCATCACACCTTTTGATAATGTAACAGCCTCTTGTTCTACTTGTAACACACTGTATAACACAGCCAATGGATCAGGACAGGCTTTAAACAGTACAACAAAACTCGTTCTGCAACGCTATCGATGCATACGAAATGGAAATAAAATAAGAGTTGTAAATTAAAAAATACGCTATTTTATTTGCGAAATAAAAAAATACGCGTATCTTTGCACACGTAATCACAACGATTACTAAAAACGCGAAAGTAGCTCAGTTGGTAGAGCATAACCTTGCCAAGGTTAGGGTCGCGGGT
>CAMTPD010000352.1 GCA_947074265.1 uncultured Porphyromonadaceae bacterium | reverse complement strand
TTCACTCTTTCCCTACCCGACGCTCTTCCGATCTGCTCACGGTCGACTTCATGGCAGCAAGTGAAAGCAATACGGTTGTTTTACACGAAGAGGGAGGACGAGGACATTTGAGAGAATGGGAATTGGAGATTGACGCATATGATGAAAACCGACACTTCTTTTTGTCTCACTTCTTTCGCACACAATTTACAGAACATACACAGCTTGCTTATTTAAATAGATCTCCTTTATTTATTTCACGGATAGAGGTCTGGATTACCAACACACAAAGCATATTAGAAGATAGTCGTCATGTTGCAGCAATAGCACAGTTAGGCGATGTCGATCAATTACACGACAAACCGCTAACGAATGAGGGTTGTTTGCTTTATCAACAACTTATCAACAGTGGTTCAAATTGTAGAACTAGTGATGAAACATCCGGATTGCGAGATGTAGTATATGCTTATGATGCTGATTATGAATTGATACGAAAGGCGCGTCGCTTGCGTCCTGAAGAATATGAGTTGCATTCAGCACAAGGATATATTTCATTAAAGCGTTCGCTGCAAACTTATGAACAGTTAGCCGTTACCTATGAATATACCTACCAAGGACGTACCTATCAGGTAGGAGAATGGGCAGACTTTACTCAGACTCTACCACATGAAACTCTTTTTGTGAAATTGCTTAAGCCGACACAATGTTCTCCCGCTCATTATGCGTGGAGACTGATGATGAAAAATATATATACCATTCCCGACGGATGTGACAGTAAGCAAGGATTTGAGTTTGATGTACTTGCAAGAAAAGCGGAGTCAACCGATTATTCTCCATTTTTAGATCAGTCAGGATCGAAGACATTACTCCAAATTTTACAATTAGATAGGGCCGGGCCTAATAATAGAAATGGACCTGATGGCAGGTTCGATTATATTGAGAACATAACGGTATTGCCAGCTTTAGGCTGTATCGTGTTTCCGATTGCAGAGCCATTTGGCAACTACTTAGCAGATCAAAATGGAGCAGCCTCTTCATACATTTGTCAGGCGCTTTATGATTCGACATTGGTAAAAGCTCGATCTCAAGTTTCTTCCCGACAAATTATTATGCGCGGAAAAAGCAAATCAAAACAACGAGGGACTTATAAATTAAAGAATCTCCAATACTCCTCAGGGTCCTTGCTTGTAAAAGCCCAAGATATAGAACTTGTAGAAAATGTAGATTACATAATCGATAGAGAAAACAACTTACTTACGATTATCAACGAAGAATATTTGCAAAGTAATGCAGGAATATCTGTAACAACCAAAGAGTCGTCTTTTTTATATGGAAATAGACAGACGCGTCTTGGAGTTAATCTAAATTATCTGGTCAATAGGAATCTATCTCTAGGAGCTTCTTGGATGATGGTGCAGGCAAAACCAAGATTCGATACCTATGCTTCGGCAGATGAATTTATTAAAAACACAATCTATGGTTTACACTCCCGTTATTCAAAATCATGGAATACAAATCAAAGTAGAGATTCTGTACAAGTAAAGAATTCTCTGGTGTGGAATACGGATGTGGCTTTTTTGCTTTCAAGTACAGCTCCAAAAGATGCTTTCTTTTTTATAGACGATTTTGAAGCGAATCACACAGCAGCCGATTTGTCGCAACCATCGCGATGGAGCTTAAGCTCGATTCCAACTGATGGAGTGGAGTTTCCCGAGTCTTTAAAGTCTAATGTTGTTGAAACCGGTATTAACCGAGCCCTGCTCAACTGGTATACGATTGAGCCTTCTTTTGTAAAACCCGGAAGCAAGTATTTACCAGAGTATTTGCGATACGACAAGGAAGCCTTATCTAATCACTATGTACGCAGTATTTACGGTACAGAGTTATTTCCCAATCGAGATCTTGATGATTCGGATCAACACTATATTTCTTCTTTCAATCTTTCTTATTATCCAAGCGAACGTGGTCCGTATAACTTAGATGCTTCTGATATTACATCCGAAGGATACTTATTGTACCCTCAAAAACGATGGAGTGGAATTATACGCTCAATAGAAGCTTCTGATTTCGAGTCAGAGCAGGTTCAATACATCGAGTTTTGGCTTTTGGATCCTTTCTTGTATGCTCCTGTTCATAAAGGAGGACGGTTAACAATTGATCTTGGAATGTTGTCTGAAGATGTATTGAAAGATAACTTGCTGTCTGACGAAAGTAATATCGATAAGAAAAGTGCTACAGCTAATGAGAATGCATCTATCTGGGGTCGAATTCCGGAGTTCCAGACAGGTACACGAACTTTTGATGGCGGAGATGCGGCAATTGCACAACAAGATGTCGGTCTAAACGGAATGTCTAGTGAAGATGAAGCTCAATGGGATATTTATAAGATTTTTCTAGAGAAATATTATGTAAAGGTTGATGCTTTATCAGAACGGGAAAGAGAGAGTCCTCGTACCGTCGCTACTTCTCCTTCTGGAGAACGTTATGTTGCCTTTTCTGATAAGCGATACTCAACCTTTAAAGCGTCCTTTCATGAAAGAATGAAAGGGATAAATGGAACAGAGGGGAACTCGGGGCATACGGCGGTGAAGGAGTTTTATTGGAGGCATACTCCCGATACCGAAGATATAGATAATGATATGAGTCTTTCTACAGAAGAGCATTATTATCGATACAATGTCGCCTTATCTCGCGGATCTTTGAATGCGGCGAATCCGTTGATTAAAGAAGTTCGTGAAACCGATGTTACAACCCCTGACGGAACAACGAGCCAAGTATCTTGGTATTTGTTAAGAATCCCTTTACAGAATTACAACAAACGCTTTGGAAATATTTCTGATTTTCGTGCTATTCGGCATATGCGCTTATTACTTCAAGATTTCGAAGAAGATGTGCATTTGCGATTTGCATCCCTTCGATTTGTTAAATCAGATTGGCAACAATGGTACACCGATGCTAAAAAAGATTCGTTGAATTGGTATAGATCGGAAGAGCGTAGTGTAGGGAAAGAGTGTATGTCATGGTGTAGATCCAGGGGTCCGC
>CAMTPD010000351.1 GCA_947074265.1 uncultured Porphyromonadaceae bacterium | reverse complement strand
TCAAGAATGAAAATCTTGCGTCCTAACCGATAGACGAATGGGCCAACATGTTGTTTTATTTGCAAAGGTGCTACCTTTACTGTTTTGGTAGCCCATAGGGGAATCGAACCCCTCTTTCAAGAATGAAAATCTTGCGTCCTAACCGATAGACGAATGGGCCAACATGTTGTTGCTTTTACAGCGTTTGCAACCTCGATTTGTTTCTTGATTGCGGGTGCAAAGGTACTAATAAATTTCTATTTTGCAATAGCTTGCTTAACTTTTTTGCATGAAGATTGTTAACGATACTAGCCTTTATTATCTAAATGCCTGAGGTCGAGCCTCGATTTTCTGCTAATAAAATTACATTTTTCTGCTCCGAATAATTCTTTTTTTACCATAACTCTGTTTTAGCTCCGTTATGTTGATATCAGAACATCCTAATGACTTGATGACAGTAACGCAAGAAAAACGTTTGGTGATGCATGTTTGCCAATAAAAGAATGCCCGATTCTATATTATCTAATTAAAATACTATTTTTGAAACATTCAAAAACCTTATAATCATCAAATAAAATAGAACCATGAATTTCACTTCTACAAAAAAACTGATAGCCATAACCGTTTTCTCCGCATTGGGAAGTATAGGAGCCGATGTTATGGCGCAAGAAAATACCCGTTGGCAGTTGACCGATTCGGGAAGCATTGTTTGGAATCCCGATCAAGCTATCCCGCACTACGATCACATAGAGATGAGCGGACTTCGCGTATCGACGGTGCTTCGCTACGGAGTAAATGCCGATACGTCTTTCACCTATAGTCGCGGTATGGTATGGCCTTTGTTGCGCACGCTGCCAAACGATACCCATGCCAGTTTGATGCGTCGGCTCAATCTCGATGTGCTTGGTCTGATTCAAGCAGATCGCATGCCTATGACCAAAGAGCGGGTAGATGAGATCTCGCTCGACGGAAAGATGACGGTGCAAAGTACCGTAACCTTTGCCAACAACAAACAACTTTCGTTGCAGCGCGTCTTGTTTCCGTCGGTCGATCAACCCGCATTTTGCGAGCAATACACCTTGACCAATACCGGCAGCAGACCTGTTGCCGTTGAGGTTCCTGCCACGGAGTCGGTAGCCACAACGGATGCATCCAAAGGCGTATACGGGGCTTATGATGTAATTTCTAAAGTAAACGGCGTAACGAAAACACTACAACCAAGCGAAGCCGTCACGTTCGACGCATTGTTTACAGCCGTAAAGCAAGGCGAAACTCCTGCAGCGTACGATGGCACGAAAGAACTAAACAAACGCAAAGACCTGATCTCCGAATACTGGGGCAACCTTGTTCTCGAAACGCCCGACCCAATCCTCAACGCGATGTTTGCCTTTGCTAAAATACGTGGTACCGAAAGTATCTACCACACTAAAGGGGGATTGATGCACGGACCGGGTGGCGAATCGTATTACGCAGCCATATGGGCAAATGATCAGGCAGAGTACATCAATCCGTTTTTCCCTTTCCTTGGTAATGGTGTTGGGAATGAATCGGCACTCAACTCATACATGCACTTTGCCCGTTTTATGAATGACGACTACACGAAGGTGCCTAGTTCGATCATTGCCGAAGGTATCGATGTGTGGGGCGGAGCAGGAGATCGTGGCGATGCGGCTATGATTGCTTACGGAGCCGCTCGCTATGCGTTGGCGCGAGGAGACAAGAAAGAGGCAGAGCAACTGTGGCCGCTTATCAGCTGGTGTCTCGAGTATTGCAAACGAAACCTGAATGGAGAAGGAGTGGTGGCCTCGGATTCCGACGAGCTTGAAAACCGCTTCCCGTCGGGAAAAGCCAATCTTTGCACCTCGACGCTCTATTACGACGCGTTGATCTCTGCGGCTTGTTTGGGTGAAGACATCGGGGTTCCGAAAAAAGAAACTGCTGCATACGAAAAAGAGTCTGCCGCGTTGCGAAAAGCGATCGACACGTATTTTGGCGGCGACATCGAAGGTTTCGACAGCTACAAATACTACAAAGAAAACGACATCTTGCGATCGTGGATTTGCATGCCGCTTACGGTAGGAATCTACGACCGAAAAGACGCAACGATAGATGCGCTGTTCTCTCCGCGACTTTGGACCGAAAACGGATTACTTACCCAAGCGGGAAGCGAAACCTTTTGGGACCGTTCGACGTTGTATGCATTGAGAGGTGTATTTGCCAGTGGAGCCACAGAGAAAGGAATGGAGCATCTGAAAAGTTATTCGGCAAAACGACTGCTGGGCGACCACGTACCGTATGCAATCGAAGCTTGGCCCGAAGGAAGTCAACGCCACCTCTCGGCCGAAAGCGGATTGTATTGTCGAATCATTACCGAAGGAATGTTCGGGATTCGTCCTGTGGGGCTCCGTGCTTTCGAGCTTACTCCGCGCTTGCCGCAAGAGTGGAACACGATGGCACTTCGCAATGTAAACGCATTTGGTAATAAGTTTGATATCGACATAGCGCGCAAGGGCGATAAGTTGCAAGTAATGGTAACGACAGGTGGAAAGGTAAAATACAAGAAAACAATTTCTCCCGACCATACCGTTACAATTAAACTGTGATCGTTGTATCTTTGCCTTTACGTATCGAGTAAATATTCTGATAGTTATATCTTAAAACAATTGTATATGAAATACATGGTCATCTCAGATATTCACGGTTCACGCACTGCCGTAGAGAAAGCTTTGATGCATTTCGACAACTTGAAGTGCGACTTCCTGATCGTCTTGGGCGATATACTGTATCACGGTCCGCGCAATCCGTTGCCCGAAGGACACGATCCCAAAGGTGCGGCAATGCTACTCAATTCGGTGGCGAATCGTATCATTGCTATTCGTGGCAATTGCGACGCGGAAGTAGATCAAATGGTGCTCGACTTTCCATGTATGAGCGAAACGGCGGTAGTGGCCGACAACGGTATTCGCTACTTTGCAACGCACGGACAAATGTATAACGACAAGGCATTGCCTCGTTTCAATGGTTACGATGTAATGCTTTTCGGACATA
>CAMTPD010000350.1 GCA_947074265.1 uncultured Porphyromonadaceae bacterium | reverse complement strand
AGAACCAATAATCAGAAAAACAAGCATAAAGGAGGTGATCATGAGTTTACCATTTACACGAGTAAAGAATGTGTCGGCATTGATATTCTCATCTACATTAAAAAATTTACGTGCAATCTTGACAAAGAGATTGTTATGAACATCAACATTGTCATCTTCTTTCTCGCGAAGCATTTTAATAGCCATCCAAACAAGCAAACCTCCAAACAAATAAATCAGCCATTGAAACTCATTAACAAGGCTCATACCGGCAACAATACAAACGATTCTTAACACGATAGAAAGTAACACTCCCAGCTTAAGTAGTTTGGGTTGTATCATATCGGGTACACGCATTACTGAGAAAATCATGATAAAAACGAAAAGATTATCAATAGAAAGCATGTATTCGGTAAGATAACCTGCAAAAAACTTAATCCCCATTATGTGATTAGTAGCCAATGACGAAGTCGGATTTTGGGGGTAAAAGAAGAATAATGACAAGCCGAATAGCGCAGCAATAGAGATCCATATTGCCGTCCACTTTAATGCACTTTTCACAGTCATGGCTTTGTGCTTATGCTGTACGATGGTCATATCTAGCGTAAAAGCCAAACCAAAGATCACTATAAAAGCAATCCAAAATAACATATTTGTACTCATACAATTGTATACATCTAGGAGAATAAATATTGATATAAAGGCTTATCTCTACAAAGTCATTTATACAGAGACTTTGATTTACTCAAGAGGATAAGGCTAAATCAATAGCATTCTAAATAGAATGTATTTGTAAAAGTCAGACTTGTTTAATGAATTCAACAAGGTATCATCAAACCTTTCCCATTTAGATATAACGCAAGGATTATAACCAAAGAGAACAATACCTGTATGATTAAAGTGTCCTGTCTTTAGAGTGCTTCTATTCGTGCAGCGGCGGGGCTTTTGCGAAAACTCCGTGCGTTCGATGTTGATTGGTTGTTGAAGAGAATCGAACTTAAGGAGATCAGAAGAATCGTATTCTTGAAGATCAAAGTCAGAGAAGTCTACTTCGAATGATGAAGAGATTACAACTTCAGCTTTACTTTGCAAAGAGCAAAAGAAAGAGAAGATTAAAAGCAACATACATTTCACAATAGACTTCATGACTTTATGCTATCTTACAATCCATTCAAATAACACATTGTATCGACGAAAGTTGTGTAAAAAAAGATAATGATGGATGGCCAAAATATAGAGTCTTCAAGTTCGATTCATTTAATAAGCCAACTGAAGAACCGTTGCTATATCCTCTTCTGTAGCAGGTGGGTTTGCATGTAAAACACCTTCGGCATTGAAGCTTACCTTTACAACATCGCTCACAACGAGAGGAAGCTCCTCTTGGGTTATATTCATTGCTTGTAATGAAGATGGAGTTCCAATTTTACGTAAGAAATTCTCAAAGGCAGCAATTCCTTCAGCAATCACACACTCTTTTGTTTTTCCTTTTGTATCGATAAGCATTACGTTTTTAGCAAATCTAAAATAGCGATCGGGACGAGTATTCCAACGATGCTTCATCCATGCCGGCATTAAAATAGCTAACGAGTCTCCGTGACTAACCTTGTGTCGTGAAGTAAGAACATGTCCTATTTGATGAATGGGAGTCCAGGCATCACCCGGCGAAGCCCATCCGTTTATCGCACACGTTGCAGCCCATTGCAGATGCGATCTTGCAGATATATTCATCGGATGTTTCAATACCTTTTCAATATTATCGATAACAGTTCTCATGACACCTTCTTGAAAATAATGCTGAACATCACTGTCATCTTCACCGTTTAGGTAGATCTCCAATACGTGCGATATTGTGTCGGCAGCAGCAGAAGCCGTTTGTTGAGCAGGAAGTGTAAGCGTAAGCGAAGGGTCGATGATTGCCACTTGAGGATACAAACACGTACCCCAGATGTAAGACTTTTCTCCGAGAGACTGATTACTAACCACAGCACATTGATTCATTTCGCTTCCGGTTGCAGGAAGTGTCGGTACCATGATTGTAGGTAATGCTTTTGTAGGCGGAATAGCTTCCACCTGATCATGGCGACTGTAAACCATATTCCACAAATCACCGCTATAGAATACACCGGCGGCAATTGCCTTAGCTGCGTCCATCGCGCTTCCTCCACCAATACCAATAATTAGTTCGACTCGATTGTCTTTGCAAAACTCAACGCCGGTCTTTATCGTTTCTATCTCAGGATTGGGTTCTGCTTCACAAAAGCGAAATACAATTGCACCGTCAGCTTCTAGCAACGCTTGTATGCTGTCGATCAGAGGAGCAAGCACATTTAGATCTTTGTATGAAACCAGCGCAACTCTTGAGCCAAAGGCTTTGGCCTCTTTACCTATTCTTTTCAATTCTCCCGCACCAAAGATAACACGTACGGGGTTGTAGTATTCAAAGTTATTCATATATAATAGATTCTAGTATTTAGAGAAACAATTGGGCATGCCAAGGGCTGCACCGACAATTGGACGCGATTGTCGGTGAGCATTGGAAAAGATTTAGCAGTATGTATTTATTGACGAACTATTCTCGATCAAATATGCTCAGCCCTTTGCTGATGGCTTCATTGTTTTGCTTTTCGATGCTGAGGCGTTCTGCATATTTGCGAAGTTGCTCCTTGTGGCGGTCACAAGGGATCAGATCTTTCTCTATATCGCCGCGCGGAGTTTGCTTCAAGCGTTTGTTTCCTTGCTTGATCAGCTCTACGGCTCTTTTGTATTTCACTTTGTCGCCTCGTATGGCATCGAGGCAAGGACTTTCTTCCGGACGGTCAAATGCTATTTGTGCCGTAAGGTTACGTCCGTGATTATTCAGCGCCCAGAAGTTGACGCCGGTAAGCTGTCCCAGTTCGTTTATTTCATGATTATAGAGCGGACTGCGTCCTGCCATTGTAGAGTCGAATGCCGATTCATACACCGGATAATAAACGCCATTGATATCCATCCAAGCGTAGAGTGTTTCCTTTTCACGGTCGCTAAGCTTGATGTTGTGATGATTGCCGTCGACAATGTCTGTC
>CAMTPD010000349.1 GCA_947074265.1 uncultured Porphyromonadaceae bacterium | reverse complement strand
TAAGAGCCTCTGATACAACTGGTATTATATTTTGTTGATGAGCGCGTGAAGCCAACTCAGGCACTACACCTCCGTATGCTTCATGCACAGCCTGACTAGAGATCACATTCGACAAAATTACGCCGTTTCTAATCACTGATGCTGATGTATCATCACAAGAAGATTCTATCCCTAATATCGTAACGTTCATACTTCTATTTTTTTATGCAAATAAACAAAATCTATCGCTAATTTATCGTAGTTTTGTGTTTAAAATAAGATAAAGATATCAGAGGAATTAAATATATACTAATCGCGCTGCTCTCCCTTGTTTGGATATTTTATGCAGCCCCAACCCTACTCCTGAAAATCCCATTTGTTCAGGAGAAGGTGGCATCTATTGCCTCAAAAGAGCTAAAGAAAATACTTCACACAGATGTATCAATAGGCAAAGTCAACTTCACTCCGTTTTCTCGCATTGTATTGGAAAACTTGTATTTGCAAGACCAACAAGGAGATTCTTTATTTACAGCAAATCATGTATCGGCCGCGTTAGATATACTTCCTCTTTTTGAAGGAAAACTATCTTTTTCATCTATCAGACTATTAGGCTTGGATGTCAGACTTTCGAAAGAGACACCTCAATCGCCATTAAACCTCAAGTTTGTTATTGATGCTTTTGCAAGTAAAGACACTGTAAAAAAAGAAAAGAAGCTAATTGACTTATGCTTTAATTCTGTAGCAATCAGACGTAGTAAGTTTTCTTATCATGTCAAGACAGCACCACTCACACCCGGTAAGTTTAATGCCAAGCACGTCGATATTGAGAACATCAGTGCTAAGATTTCTTTAAAAGCTATCAATAAAGATTCGATCAATGCACAAATAGACCGATTAAGCCTTGATGAAGCATCTGGTGTGCATCTAAACAAACTAGCACTAGACATCAAAGCAAATAGAGATAGTGCTTTACTTTCAAATCTGACAATCAAGCTTCCAAATACTGATTTCACAATCAACAATACAAGCATCAATTATTCTGGGATTGACAGCATTTCTGGCATCGTGGAGTATGCACCTATTCAATTAAATATTGCTCCCTCGAGAATTACCCCAAAAGATATTTCCGCTTTTGTTCCTGCCTTACGCAACTTTACCGAATCTATTGATCTATCAGGGCATGCAGATGGATCTATCAATAACATAGATCTCAACCAGCTAACTCTGCGCTACGGTGATATGATGTTTTTTCAAGGAGCAATGAATCTCAAGGGAATCAGACACCCGGAAGAAGCTTATATATTCGGAGCAGTAAAGAATATGTTTATCACGACAGAAGGGGTAGATCGTATTGTTAATAACTTCTCAGAGAAGAAAGTCATATTGCCACAAGAAGTAGAAAAGCTGGGAATTATTCGATTCGATGGTGAAATATCAGGCTTCTTTGACAATCTAGTCGCTTTTGGCAAATTCAGAACTGATGTTGGATCTATTCGAACAGACATAAATGTAGGTAGTGACAAAGAGAAAGGTATTGGCACATTTATTAAAGGGAAATTAGCAACATCAGACATAAAACTAAATCAATTACTGAAAGAAAACAATCCATTCGGGATTGTAAACTTGAATGTTGAGCTAAATGCTGAACGTCCTATAAATGGAGACATTCATGGTGACATAAATGCTAATATTAAGCAGTTTGACTTCAAAGATTATAACTATAACAATATTAGCATCGTCGGAGCTTTTGCACCTAAAGAATTTAATGGCAGCCTTATTATCGCCGATCCAAACGGACAACTATTTGCCTCTGGTTTGTTTAGCAACATGGGGAAAGTGCCTGAGTTTAACTTTGAGGCTCAACTGCAAAATATTCGTCTCGACAGTTTACACTTGACAAACAAGTACGATGCTCCCAATCTATCAACATCTTTGAAGGCAAACTTCACAGGCAATAACATTGACAACCTTGAAGGTGATATTGAGATATCAGATCTAAGCTTCAAAACAGGACAAGATAGTTTTTTAGTAAAAAATCTTGATGTTGTTGCATCTGGCATATCCTCTGATCGTCTTCTAACAATCAAGTCTGACATAGTCAATGCTGAGATATCTGGAGCTTACTCTTTCAATACGATTGTTCCGAGTATCATGAATACGTTTCGTGAATATGTACCAGCTCTTATCAATGCAACGCAAAAAAATCTTTCGACAGAGATAAATAACTTCTCGATGCAACTGTCTATCGAGAACACCGAGCGTATCTCCTCTACCCTAAAGCTTCCTGTTACGATTGAAAATCAAGTACGCATTCTGGCTCATTACAACAACAGCTATAATAAGTTTAGAGTAGAAGGATTTTTACCTAAGTTTAGAGTAGGCAAAAGCAAATTCGAGTCGGGCTATCTCATCGCAGAGAATCCTCAGAAGAAAGCAAAAGTAGAAGTTAGAGCAGTTAATTACAACGACAATGGTCTCAAAAATAAGGTAAACGTTTCGCTTGATGCAGAAAACGATTACTTGAACACCTTTATATCATGGGCCAACAACAAAACAGAAACCTACAAGGCTGATTTATCTACAACAACGCATTTCGTTACAATACAGGAAGCAGAAAAGCGAAACGCTAAAAAGAATCTACGCACAGAGATTGCTATCAATCCGACAACTGTTGTCATCAAAGACTCTGTTTGGAGTATTGCTCCTTCTAATATAATTATAGAGAACAAGGCCGTAATGATCGACAACTTCGAGATTGGACACAATCAAGAGTTTGCTTTAATTGATGGCATTGTTTCCGAAAACCCATTAGATACGCTCAACCTCCAGCTTAAGGATATCGAATTGGCATATATATTTGATGTGCTCAATATTCCGGCTCTTCAATTTAGTGGAGTGGCAAACGGCAAATTCAACATTTCAGATCTGAAGGAAAGTCAGATGTTGAACACAGACTTAAACATCGAAAACTTTGGATTCAATGGTGTGACTTTAGGTAGGCTCAATTTGTTTAGCGAATGGGATCATACGCAACAGATCGGAAGAGCACACGTCTGAACTCCAGTCACTCCGGAGAATCTCG
>CAMTPD010000348.1 GCA_947074265.1 uncultured Porphyromonadaceae bacterium | reverse complement strand
AAAGCAAGGCGAAAGCTGTAAATAAAAACAAGAATAGGCCGCTGCTAAAAAGCAACGGCGATTTAGGGTTATACACCAATAAGTCGTATAGCTTACTGAAGTCGGTTTCGATTGGCAACATATTCATTATATCCGGAAATAAGAGCATTATATAATAAGTCTCCTTGCAGTTGATATCCATCTTGTGTAAAGTGGATGCGGTCGCGTGACATTAATTTGCTGGAATACCAGTTTTTACAAGATCCTTTACCACCGGTAACTTCATACAAGTCCCAGTAGGCAATTCCCTTTTCCTTGGCATAATCGATTAAGACATCCCTTACCTTGGCAACTTTTGCATTTGGTTCGTAGATCACTTTCTTGTTTATGCGTTTCTTAACATAGCACTCGGGCGGAGTGGTGATAAGCAACAACGAATTCGGATTCTCTTGTTTTATCTTCGAAATGGTTTCGTCAATTTGATACTTCAACACCGTCTCTTTAAGATTGCGTCCAAAGGCCTCGTTTGTACCCAGCGAGATAATGATGAGCTTCGGTGCTAATACCTGAGTTTGCTTAAAGGCATAACTATTTACATAGTCGGCATAGTGTGCACCGTTGATACCGATGCTGTGATACAATACACCTGATGATCCGTTTTCGAGGCTGAAACCATAATACAACGGATTGCTTGATGCGGTATTAGAGTTGCCCTTTAGTCGTACCGAATCTGTAAGCGTATCGAGACGTAGTTTATAGGCAAATGAATAATCGGTAGTAACGTTAGAGACAGAGTCTATTGCTACATCCGAATCAAGCACAGGGGCTTTTTCGTCAGAGAAAACCGTAATTTGATTAAACTCATAACCATTTCCGTTTTTCTCACCCATGCGAAGCGTAAAGTTTACAGCCTTGCTTTGAGTTTCTACACCAATACCTCCCACACCGATAGGCAGCGTGCGGTTCTTTTGAATCAAGCGTCCGCCTTTCCACTGATTGGTAGACGTTATAAAATAATCGTTGGGCTCGTTGGTGCGTGCCAGCTTGAGTGGAACTACCAGTCCGCGTCCGGCATTACCAAACTCATGCTGAAAGTTGCGCATCACACGGCCCGTAAGGTAACCGGCTTGTATGTGCGAATCGCCAATATGCACAACAGATAATACCTCTGTTGTATCCTTGGCCTCTGCTTTCAGTGTGTAAAGAGCTTCGAAGAAAGCCGACATGGTGCTGTCGTTATCTACAATTTTGTTTTCGTCCTTTTTTACAAAACGATAAGTTGATGTTACCGGCACTTCGTGTGCTACGGGTGCGACAGCTTTATGCTTGTCGTTGATTTCCGGAGTTGTTTTTGTGGAGGTATAAGCTTTTACAGCTTTACCCGTGTTGCTTGCAATGGATGAAATCGCAAACCCCATGCACAAAATCAATCCTGTTATTAGTAGATTAATTTTCATTGTCAGTGTTATTTTCTATTTCATAGATCGCTTCATATTTTTCTGCTTCCAAGAGAATAGCTTTTACCAAAGCCGTACCAATTTGGCGACCTCCACCATGGCTGATGTGTGTATAGTCTTTGCTTGCCCAATTGTTGTCAACGTATTGAACCATACTGTTTTCGCCTCCCATGGCTTCAAAGATACTCCAAAAAGCAATACCACATTCCTGCGCGATTTGTTTTTGAGAAGTAAGCATACCATGTATGCCCGGCATCGTAACAAAGATACCATCTTGTTGCGTACTTCTGTCGCCTACGCCAAGAAGCAAGAAGCTTGTATTTGGAAAGCATTCTTTCAAATGATTGACAACCTTAACCATCGATTGGCGATAGCCCCCGTAGTTTGTAACGTCAGATTGCACCGCATTGATACCATACTGCAATACGATCAAGTCATAATGCATTAGCTTGTCGAGGTCGTTGCTTAATTGTTTATTAATGCGCGACATGAGTATTCCGGAATTTCCACGTACCGAGTAGTTGTCTACGGCAATACCTGTCGTATCTTCCAATACAACGCCCAGCACCTCTACGCTATCAGGAGAAGCAAACGTGTATGCAATGTTTTTGATATTCCCTTTCGTGATCATTTGCTGCAAGCCGCTTTGTGCACCGAAATACTTGCTTACCGAATCGCGGTGATTGGTACATGCCGTAATATTGGCAGAACCATGGTTTACGAATAAAAGTCGGGCTCTGCTTACCGAGTCGAGGTGCTGTTTCCATTTTACACCCGTAAAGGTTGCCTTAGCACCTTCGTTAGGAATAAAGAGGGCACCATTGATGGTAAACTTTTTGTTTACATGCTCTTTTTGCAATATCGAGCAAGAGATCCATTTATCAAATGTATGCTTTACGGTAGGAGTATATGCAGCCACGACCGAAGCCATAGGAACAAAACCGATACCGCCACCGCCAAACTTGTTTTGCAATTGCTCGCGTACGTCGGCCACGATAATGTCTCCTTCGGTAAAAGAATCGCCCATGAAAGCAATACGTACCGGACGTCGCAATGATTTTCTTTTATGCAGAGCTGCATAGAAGTGCTTCAATGCACTTTGTTCTATGGAGTAGTCTTCGATTGTAACAACGCTATTTTTTAAAGAATCCATACGTGCCTTAGCACTACGCTTTACCGAATCTATTCGTACTTGCTTGATCGAGTCTTCACGATTGGCAAGAAGCATTTCTTGGTGTACACGTTCGAGCGAGTCGCGTACCATCTTTATGCTGTCGGCATAGCGAAGATCTTCGTCGCTGTCTTCAATGATTTCTTTGATGGTAATATCGGAAAGTATATTGATCTTCTTTAGTTTTACGCCACCGATGGTTGTTTCGGGTACAAATTGTGCGGCAAGAAGTAGCACAATCACGAATATGCCTAGTACAAACGATTTAAATAAGTGGTTTCCCTCTTGCTTCATACAAATCAACTTCGTTATTAGATAATAGAGGCACAAAGGTAGCTATTCTCGACAATACTGCATGCACTTTTCCCGAAATACTGATTACTTACCAAGTTTTATGCATAAGTTAAGCTTAGACACGTACGTGTACACAACTTAGACAGGTATATGACAAGAAT
>CAMTPD010000347.1 GCA_947074265.1 uncultured Porphyromonadaceae bacterium | reverse complement strand
TACAGTATTCAGTAGCTGTTGAAGATTTGACGGTTGCTTACTGTAAAAATATCTTTGGGAAAGTCTTTATTGTTAAGGGGATTGTGGAATTATTTTAATGGTGTGTGTGGTTTTTTTTTTTTTTTTTTTTTTTTTTTTATCTGGTTTTTTTTTTTTTTTTTTTTTGTTTTTTTTTTTTTTGTTTGTTTGTTTTGTTTTGTTTTGTTTTGTTTTTTTTTGTTATGACCTTGTTTTTTATTTTTTTTATATTTTTGTTTATTGTGTGTGTTGATTGTAATAAACTATTGAGTGTTGAAGATATTTTGTTTAATGAAATAATGTATATTTGTTGTGTTAATATTTTATATATAAATATCATGAAGAAGGCGAGTTTCTTGTTAGTTTTAATTTTTATTGTTTTATCAGGCCTGAAGGCTCAAACTATACGTATCACAACGGATGGTACGGATTTAATATATAAGGTTGGTTCGAATGGGCGACTTTATCAATCTTATTTAGGTTCAAAACTTAATAACAATGGCGATATTGAACATTTAGGTTTTGACGGAGAGGCGTATATAACTCATGGAATGGAAGATTATTTTGAGCCTGCCATTCGAGTTTTACATAATGATGGAAACCCATCTTTGATGCTTAAGTATATTAGTCATAAGTTGGAGCAGAGGCCGAATAATGTTTTGCGCACAACAATTATCTTACAAGACGATAAGTATCCTGTTGAAGTGAAGCTGATTTTTGATGCATTTGAGAAGGAGAATATCATTAAATCTCATACAGCAATAAAGCATACGGAAAAGAAGCCGATAACTATTTATAATTATGCATCTTCAATGCTCCATTTAAAGCGAGACAAATATTACTTGACTGAGTTTTCGGGAGATTGGGCACATGAGGTAAATATGAGTGAGGTAGAATTAAATTTTGGAAAGAAGCAAATCGATTCAAAATTAGGATCAAGAGCGAACATGTTTAGTTCTCCTTTTTTTATTGTTGCTCTAGACGACAAAATGTCAGAAGATCAAGGAGAAGTATTGCTTGGTACACTAGCCTGGACTGGGAATTATCGTTTTACCTTCGAAGTTGATAACTCAAATAATCTTCGAGTTATTTCAGGTATTAACCCTTATGCTTCTGAGTATTTGCTTTCAAGTAATGAGGTGTTTGTTACTCCAGAGTTTATATTTGCATATAGTGATAATGGTTCGGGTGCAGCAAGCCGAAATTTACATAAATGGGCTTTAAAACATCAAGTAAAGGATGGAGAGAAAGGACGATTAACATTATTGAATAACTGGGAAGCAACTTATTTTGATTTTAATGAAGATAAACTGATTAGTCTTTTCGATGATGCGAACAAGCTAGGTGTTGATATGTTTTTACTTGATGATGGTTGGTTTGGAAACAAATATCCACGCAGTAGTGATCATCAAGGCTTGGGAGATTGGGAGGAAACAGTTACTAAACTACCTAATGGAATCGGAAGATTGACGCAAGCAGCAACGGATAAAGGAATAAAGTTCGGACTTTGGATTGAGCCGGAAATGGTAAACCCTAAAAGTGAATTATATGAAAAGCACAAAGATTGGGTGATTCATTTACCAAATAGAGATGAATATTATTTTCGAAATCAAATGGTTCTAGATCTTGCGAATCCGAAAGTTCAAGATTATGTTTTTAATGTAGTTGATGAGTTAATGACAAAATATCCACAAATTGCTTATTTTAAATGGGATTGCAATAGTCCGATTACAAATATTTATTCTATATACTTAAAGGATAAACAATCAAATCTTTATGTTGATCACGTACGCGGTCTTTATAATGTGTTAGATCGAGTTAATGCAAAATATCCAAATTTGCCAATGATGCTTTGTTCCGGAGGAGGAGGTCGCTCGGATTATAAGGGTTTAGAGTATTTTACTGAGTTTTGACCAAGTGCTAATACAGATGGATTTGAACGTATTTTTATTCCATGCAGATATTCTTATTTCTTTCCTGCAAAAACAATGTCTGCACATGTAACATCGTGGGGTAAACAACCATTGAAATTTAGAACTGAAGTTGCGATGATGGGAAAATTAGGCTTTGATATTCGAGTCGATGAAATGTCCGAAGCCGAACTGCACTATTCGAAGGAAGCTGTTTTGAATTATAAACGATTAAATTCTGTAATATTAGATGGTAATCAATATCGTTTGGTTTCACCATATGATAAACAGCATGCTGTTTTATCATATGTAGATGATTTGAAAAATAAATGTGTTTTATTTGCTTTTGATTTGAATCCTCGTTATGGAGAGATTAATAGACCTGTTCGGCTGAAAGGGTTAGATGAGAATAAGCAATATAAAGTTTCAGAGATCAATCTAATAAATGGGCAAAAGTCAAAATTAGGATGTGATAATAAAACTTATTCAGGTGATTATTTAATGAAGATTGGATTGCCTATTTTGACAGGACAAGCTTTAGCTAGTAGAGTTCTGGAAATATCTGCAATATAAATACAGTATAGTAAGAGAGGAGATCTAAATTTTCAAAATACGAGATTTTAGATCTCCTTTGTTTTAAGATGTTGAGATGTAATATGTTTATTATAAGCTAGATATGTTTTATTTTTCGATGTTTGTTTTAGAGTATATTGCTAATATATAGCTAGTTGTGTTGTTTTGGTGAAAAAGCCGCTCAAAAAAGTATTAGACGTTTTTTGATGTCTGCACGCAATATTTTGTGTATTATATTGATAATGAGTAGTGTTTCAGACGTGTTCAATCCCCTTATATTGTAAGAATAATCAGAGTTCAGTGTAACACTATTTCTAGGTTACATATATACTATCAATCCATAGTAATTAGAATATGCACTTTTGCTATTTGATCTATATTTTTCGATCCGTTTCAGGTCTCAATTTTCACTCAGTCGTCACCTTTCTTTGTTTTATATATAATAGCTGTATTGGTAATAGTCTTTTTGTGGTGATCCCAATGCTTTATTCCAATTAATAAAATCTTCAATTTGAAACCAAGCAAGGTTTGTCGAAGAAGTAAACTAGGTTTTTGAAGAAACCTA
>CAMTPD010000346.1 GCA_947074265.1 uncultured Porphyromonadaceae bacterium | reverse complement strand
AGCTATTGTTCTCGCCACAAACTGCTTATTATCAACCATAACAAAATCATCCTTAAACACAATAAAATTGGAAATACGATCTACTGATGGATCATTTAACGGATCTATGAAATTCGGATCATTGTTATAATTTATAGCACCGGACAGAGAAGGCTTATCTCCTTCTTTCACAACCGTCATCAAGAACGTTCTGTCGAGCTCGGGACAGAAGTGATCTACCGTATATTCCTGATGGATATAGCGGGCAATAATTAGCGCGCAGGTAAGACTTAATATCAAACCAAATAAGTTGATTAGCGTATACACTCTGAAACGCAACAACATACGAATGGCTAGCAATATATTTTTCATGTTAATTCTGTGTTTTTCTAGTTTAATATCAACTCTTCTGCATCTCCAAAGGTATCATACCCCGTCATTATCACCAACTCGCCGGGTTCTAAACCTTCCAATATCTCGTACTGACGAGGCTTTTTACGCCCCACGCTAATCGGCACTTTTACAGCTTTCGACTTGTCGGCACTCACTTTATAAATCCATTGTCCGCCGGTTGCCTGATAAAAATTACCTCGTGGAATGACAATAGCCTGTTCGGGTTGCCCCAATTCAATCTGCACCCGAAAGCTTTTCCCCACTCGTACATTCTCTGGCATCTCTCCGGCAAAAACAAGATCCACATCAAACATCCGGTCTTTCACTTCAGGTACAACTTTGCTTATCCGCATCGGAAAACGTTTATCTTGGCTCGCGGCAGTAGCCTCGAGCCCGGTCGTTACCCGGTCAATGTAATATTCACTCAAAGAAGTATGCACCTTAAATTGATCCAGCACTTTAATCTCGGCAATACCCTCTCCACTACCCACCCGCTGTCCGGGCGTTACTTTTACAAAGCTCAGTTGGCCGGTTATCGGAGCACGCACAACCAATCTATCCAGACGATCGCTAGCCCTCGTATTTTTCTTGTATTCCCGCACTCTGTCGTTACGAAGCAGCTCCCTGCGAATAAGCGTCATAGCAGAGTCTTGCTTCAAACTTTCGAGTTTCAACGCTAAACTGTTCACCTTAAAACGATATTCATCATCGGCAACCTCCATCTGCGCTTTACTCTTGATCCCCATCTTGTACTCCTCTTTGTCGAGCTCAAAACTTTTCTTAAGCCGATTCATTTCATACGCAGCCTCCAGGGCTTGTTGCTTCAACGTTAGACTCTTTTGCTCCATTTCGAGTTCTTTCTCTTTGTAGGTAATTTGTTGTTTTTCCCACTCATCTCTCTGATCTTCGATACCGCGTAGCAACTCTGTATTCTCAAGTACCAGAATCGTATCTCCTTGCTCTACGAGTGTACCTTCCTCTCCTACAATACGGGATACGCTCCCGCCCTCTTGCGTGTTTACTTTGATGGTGAGGATAGGCTGCACTACACCCTCAATCTCAACAAACTCGAGAAAGCGGTCGTCACCAACGGTTTCTATCTTTATTTTGTCGGTTTCTATTCTTAATCTGCGGGGAGCCAGTGAAAGCATTGCCACATAAATAAGAAATGCAACGAATACAACCCCTCCGATCAGATAGACGCGAAAGCGAATGTACCAAGGTTTCTTTTCCAGTTTAATATCCATAATTGTACTTTTTTATTCTTCTTATTATTACCGCATAAACACATTAATCGGGCATTTGCGTATTGATTAACCGGTCGTGCTCAAAGTCATAACGCGTAATACTTCTGATGCCATAATACAAACTCCAATACGTTTTCAAGGCTCCGATATAATTGCGATGCGCCATATCTTTTTCCGAGATGGAAGCATTCAAGTCCAGAATGGTAGACTTCCCCAACAGATACAACTTTCGAGCTACATCATTACGTCGCTTTGCGGTCTTGTCCGTCTTTGCAGCTACCGTTACATGATATGCCTGCAAGTTGAACTGACGTACCATCTTACACACATTCAGCTCAAAGTCTTTCAATCCTTGCTCCGTTCTGGTCTCAACCAGGTCTACATTGGAGCGAGCTACCCGTACCCGGCCTTTTCCACGTCCCCAATCGAGCAATGGAAAACGAATACTAATACTTGCATATTGCTGATTGATCGGATCTTTATACGACTCGGCAAACGTATTGCCTGTTTGCGAAAGCCCGAACTGTACATACAAGTCGGCCTTTAATCCGGCATTCGCCTTTGCCCTAGCCAGTTCGCTTTTGCTCTCTTGCACCTGCCGCTGAAACATCTCAGGATCGGGATTATACTCAAAAGCCATTTGCAAGGCTTTGTCGAGCGGAACATCAAAACTCGGAATACGATCATCAGGTACAACCTGCAAATCTACTTCGGTGCCGTAACCGAGAAACGATCTCAACCGCTGCATTTGATCATCTACATGAATACGGGCATTCATCATATTGGTTTCTTCCGTAAGCTTGTTCAGTTCGAGTTGCAGCATCTCATTCTCATTGATCGTTCCTATATTATAGCGTCCTTCGGCATATATATAAAGTGTGTCGGCTTGCTGATAATTAAATGTGGCAATGTCGAGATTAGCCTGTGCCGTAGCTAAATCGAAGAAGTACAAACAAACACGAGAAGCCACCAACTCCATTGTTTCGGCATAGGCTTTTTGTGCTTCGCGGTAACGAATCGGCTCTATACGCTTATCCCATTTCAAAGCATTGTATCCGAATAGTGCTTGTTCATATCCGAATATTACCGGATTAGAATTCCAAGACTTCACTTTTCCTTCAAACTCATCCATGCGTTGTGTAGTCGATTTCACGAATAAGTTACCGCCCGTAAAAGCAATGTTCTGGTTGATCTGTACATTTAAGTCGGTCGTTAATTGATTCTGCCGAATGAAAAGAACTGTCCCATCGGGCTGTGTCACTTTATTGATTTGCTTATTCAAATTGGGCGACGACGAAAGTGTAACAGAAGGAAGATAGTTTGCCTTGAAAAAACGATAGTTCCAGTAAGCTGCCCGATAACTATGCCGTGCAGCTTGCGCGTCGAGCGATTGCTCTCGTGCTATATCAATGGCCTGTTGCAAAGTAAGCTGCAACTCTTCGCGCTG
>CAMTPD010000345.1 GCA_947074265.1 uncultured Porphyromonadaceae bacterium | reverse complement strand
TCTACACCAGGACGTACACTCTTTCCCTACACGACGCTCTTCCGATCTATTCTAAAAAAAGGACTCATTATCCGGAAGAAAGTATGAATAACAAAGAATATAATTACTTTTACGCCAGAAAAACACACAATTCAAAATACCAAGTATGAATAAAATCAATCTACTCCTGCTCGTTGCAATAGCAGGATTCACACTAAGAGGATGCAACAAGACCAATGAAGAAAAACCGACATTGGCGTTTACACTCGAAAATGCCCTTCCGATGAGTAATACCAACTTTGGTAAAGAGCTGCAAAGCGTTCCTTTGGAAACAACAGACGAGAGTCTTTTCTTCAACTTTGCTACCTTTGGCATGGACGGTGATTTCTTTATTTTTCCGCGAGGAGAATCAGGCTCTATTCTGCGCTTTAGTAAAGATGGGAAATACCTAAATAAAATAGGCGCTGTAGGTAATGGCCCGGGCGAATATGCCGAACTTACTGATATTTGCGTAGATCCGTCTACAAAGACCATTTCCATATTGGGAACAGACGAAATTTATAAATACAACTACGACGGCAGCTTTATCGACAAAAGACCTACCCCTTTTCCGGCCTTCTCATTCAGCATCGATCCTGAAGGAAACTACTGGTTCTACTCGGGCAACAACAAAAAGCTCAATCCCGACAAACTCAAAAAGTTCGACGCATCAATGAAGCCGCTGGATCAAAGTTTGCCGGCAGACGAAACCATTCTACCATGGGGATTTGACAACCTGAAAAAGAATGGAGCAATCACAACATTCGTAGAAGGATTTACCGATACAGTCTATCAAATCAAAGACGGCAAGATCGCAACAGCCTATGCCATCGATTTCAAAGACCTAGCACTCGACAAGTCGGCCTTTCCAACCGATCCGATGGACCTGATTCCATTTCTACAATCTAAGCATTACGCATCAATCAAGAACTACTTGGAAAACGACAACTATGCTTATTTCCAAATATTGGAATCTTCTCCGGCCAACCCAAGGTCGATGGGTATTTATCACTGGATCATTGATAAAGCTGCAAATAAGAACATACTTATCAAGCAAGACAGCGAGATGAATCCAATGACATACCTCAACGCACCTCAAATACTAACGGCCGACAATCAGCTATACTTTATAGGCTATTTGCCCGATAGCGACCTTGCCGCGCAAGACAACAATCCATCGATCGTTAGCATCGACCTTTCGAAGATCAACTTCAATTAAATACAGCGAAGGCGTGCCGAACTATTCGTCACGCCTTTATTATTCATAACAACAATCTAATTATTTTTCTAATACATAACCAAATCCCTCATTTTGAACTCCAACACTAATCTCAAATTTACTATCGAAATAAGGCAAACGCTGAATATCCTTCGAGATTACTCCTGATAAATTGTTGAAATTTAAATTGATCATTCCTTTTGTAGACCAATACGCATCAGATAAGCTATCTATTTGATTATACTCAAGGCAAATATCACATTGCATATTCAAAAGATCATCACTAATAGCTCCATTAAACTGATTATTTCGAAGTTGCAAAAGTTTCAGATTCACGAGTTGGCACAACTGCTTCGGCACGTTAGTTCCAAAATGATGTCCCTCTACAATCAACATTCTAACCCTTTCAACTCTGATATCTGCCCCCAAATAGAACTATTCAAAAATGTGGAATTGATTCCTAAATAACGTAAAGCTTTTAAGTCTCTAAAGCTATCTGGTAATTCACCTTTTATTCCCGGGCCCAAAATATCAAGCGTATGTAAATACTTTAACTCTCCTACAGACTGGGGAATCACACCATGCATCTTTCGATCATGCAATCTCAATTCAATCACACGATACACGTCATGTCCTTCATCAAAAGCAATTGTAACTCCGGCCCAGGTTTGGGGGTCTTTGAGATCCCATTTCGTTGTCCACTCATCTCCATTTAGAGCATAATATAAATCAGCTATAACACGACAATCAATACTATCTATTTTAAGCAATCCGCTAGTATCTTCAGGAACAATATCCTCTGTCAATAGATCAGAATTACATGATATAAAGAACAATGAAATAGTGAAAAATAACATCTTACAAAAAGGCTTCAACATAGTCTCTTTACTTTATACAATAACAAATAAGTTTTTATACCAAGTCAAATATAACAAATTAACACATAAGCCTACCATTAGCAGGCAAAATGTTTTTATTTATACCCAAAACAAAAGGCTGTAATCACCCTTATTGTATATTTATTCTATTCACAATCTCTATATCCGAAATTGTGAATGGATCTACGATACGGTTAGAGTCTGTCTTTTAACCCTCTATCAACCAAAACAAATGCACAAAAAGAACTAGCATTTTACTTCGAAAACATATTTAATGCTTACTGCCTGTTCTCGTTCTCAATAACGACATCGCTAACCAACTATCATTAAACTGTCAATCTCGCCTCATGACTTTCATCTTGTAATTGCTCAACTCGCTCTCCTTGCTTTAGATCCCAACACCCTATCCTAAGCCCCGATACACTTCAGGCTCATCAAAACAACGCCCCTCATTGTCGTGACAATGACGAATCGTTTTCATGAAAACGCGAAACAGTTTTCACGAGAAGAGCAAACTGTCTTCACTGAAAACAAAAACACTCACCGTGAATACTGTTTTCATTCACCGTGAATAGTTTTTTCACTCACTGCGGTGACTAAAAACAGCCGTCTCGAAAACCAAATTAGGTTCTTTCAAGAACCAAACTTACTTTTTCCGCGAACCTTGCATGCTTTTTTCCAAAACCAAGCAAGGTTTTTGTCCCGATCATGCATCCTTCTCACACCAATCACCTCATTAACAAACAAATTACGTATCACAATCCAACTTCAACCAAAAATCCAACCTGTAAAAACCCCATTTTCTGAAGCTGAAAAATCAACCAAAAGCACGAATCTAGAACGCCAAATACCCGAAATAACCCCGTATACCACCGATTGAAAGATTTTAGCCAACACACCACAAACATCACTTATTGTAAACTTCAGAATCTCACGACCTAATCAATAGTT
>CAMTPD010000344.1 GCA_947074265.1 uncultured Porphyromonadaceae bacterium | reverse complement strand
AACAGTGAGGCAGTGCAAAGAAATGATTGAAGTATTGTTCAGTGCGTGGCTGTGATTTTCACTTAACGTCCCAGGTGCCTGTTGGAACCACGAGCTTTGCTCTTTTTTATTGGAGCTAAGGCACAGTAGGTTAAATGAGGACCCTCAATTCCACAAAAAATATACATGTAGAATTCCCCTGTTTTATGTATTGCGTTGAAAATAAACAAGCTATGTAGTGCTTGTGCCTAAGCGCTCTTTTGTGGTACACTTTTGGTATTATATATAGTGTAAACGCTAAAGAAAAAACAAAATGAAAAGTATCGTATCAATCATATCACTAATTCTGTTGATGGCAACAAGCACAATCGAAGCACAAGCATTCAACACTATATTTGACAACTCATCAAATACGAGTATAGAAGATAAAAGAATTGTACCACTATCTCTGCTTCCGATAGAAATCAGACAAGACATAGATTCACGTTTTAATGGCTATGATTTTGTGGACGCATACCAAACAGGAGACGATGAGTATTTGGTGACAATCGATAAAGATCAAATCGGAAAATCAGTATTGCGCTACAACAGTAGAGGTGAACTATTGGAAGAACTTCCACTGATGAAATAAGGTAATCGAAAATATACAATCCATATACTCTTATATTCCATGTAGAGTAGGATTCATGGTTTAGCTAAGTTAAGTTTTTTATTGTTAGGAGAAAGAATTTGATCCATTGTAGCTTGCTCGGGAAGAGTTGGCTACAATGGTTTTCTTTTTTATAGCCGATTCGTCGTTTTCTGCACATACAAAAGGCTATCTCGACCCAATGTTGAAAGAAAAGGTCAATATACTTGTGTAAAAGAAGTCTATTCCAGACTTTTATCTCATACTTCTCTGCTATTTTTGTAGAAACCTTCAATTAATTACCAACCGTATGAAAAACAAGAACATGAAATATATATTTCCCCTTGTATTGTCGATGTTTGCTTCGGGCATGCAAGCCCGCGAAGTAACGAGTTTTAATGCCGACTGGAAGTTCAAGAAAGGGCCATTTCCGGAGCAGCCCGTACAGTTGCTATCCTCGTGGGATCAAAAGTGGACCGACGTATCCCTTCCGCATACTTGGAACAACGTAGACATGATGACTCGGCATAATAACTTCTATGCCGGCGATGCCTATTATCAAAAAGAATTCACCGTTCCGGCAGATATCAAAGACAAACGCCTATTCGTTCGTTTCGAAGGAGTAGGGCAGGTGGCCGACGTGTATGTCAACGACCAGCTTGTAGGAAATCACAAAGGTGCATACTCTGCATTTGCCATTGACATAACCGATGCGGTAAAGCCCGGTGAAACCAACCGAATGATGGTAAAGGCAGACAACAGTGCACGTGTCGATGTGATTCCGATAAACCATAGCCTTTTCGGAGTATACGGCGGCATTTATCGTCCGGTATGGATGGTCGAAACCGGAAAGATCAATATCTCGGTAACCGACCATGCTTCTCCCGGTGTGTATATCCGCCAGCAAGTAAACGGAAAGAAAGCAGATATTAATATCGGTGTTAAAGTCGACAATAAATACGACACGACTCAGCAAGTAGAAGTTGTTGCTTCGGTGTATGCGCAAGACGGCAAACTGGTAACCCAAAAATCAACTCAAGCTCAGTTGTTGCCACAAGGAACAAAACGCGAAGAGATCAACCTGGAGATTAAAAATCCGCATCTGTGGAACGGTCGCAAGGATCCATATCTTTACAAAGTCGTAACGCAGATCAAGCAAAACGGCAACCTACTCGACGAATTGGTGCAACCCCTTGGTGTACGTACCGTAGAGCTGAAAGCCGGCGACGGTGTATACCTAAACGGAAACAAGTATCCGATGTATGGCGTAACAAGGCATCAAGATCGCTGGGGTGCCGGCAGTGCGTTGCTCAACGAGCATCACGACGAAGACTTGGCTATGATCATGGACATCGGCGCCACCACCATTCGCTTGGCGCATTACCAACAATCGGATTATTTCTATTCAAAGTGCGACTCGCTCGGCTTGTTGGTATGGGCAGAGATTCCGTTCGTCAACAAGGTTTCGACGCAAGAATCAGAGAATGCCATGCAGCAAATGCGCGAATTGATTCGTCAAAGTTTTAACCATCCTTCGATCTATATCTGGGGATTGCACAACGAAGTATACCATCCGCACAACTATACGGCACAACTTACGGCGAGTTTGCACGACCTGGCCAAGACGGAAGATCCCGATAGATACACCGTTGCGGTAAACGGATACGGACACATGAATCATCCCGTCAACAGAAATGCCGATGTACAAGGGATGAATCGTTATTTTGGTTGGTACGAGCGCAATATCGGCGATATGAAACCCTGGATCGAGAAGCTTGAAACGGAATATCCCGACAACTTGTTTATGCTCACCGAATACGGAGCAGATGCCAACATCGACCATCAAACCGAGTATGTAGGTGAGGCAATAGGCGACTGGAATGCAAAGTTCTTTCCCGAAGCCTTTCAGACAAAAATGCACGAACAGCAATGGGGAATTATCTCGAAGCATCCGTACATCATCGCGTCGTACCTTTGGAACATGTTCTACTTTGCTGTGCCGATGTGGTCACGCGGGGGAGTGCCGGCACGCAACCTGAAAGGACTGGTTACGATAGACCGAAAACGTAAAAAAGATGCCTATTACTGGTACAAGGCCAACTGGAGTGAAGAGCCGGTGGTATACATTACGCAACGTCGCCTTACCGACCGCGAACAGCAAAAAACTTCCGTTACAGTATATTCAAATGTAGGGCAACCTACCATTTATCTCAACGGAAAAGAGCTGCAAGGCGTACGCAAAGGAGCAACCGATGTGCATTACATTGTTGACAATGTGCAGTTACAAAAAGGGATGAACGAAGTAAAAGCTGTGGCCGGAAACGGAAACAATGTAACGGAAGATAAAATAAATTGGACTTTTACCTCCGAGAAACCGCGTGGCGAGGCAGCGAAAGCACTCGAGAAAGTACACGCCGGATTTTAAGGAACCAAGCGCCGCCAAGGAGTAGAGTTTATAGATGT
>CAMTPD010000343.1 GCA_947074265.1 uncultured Porphyromonadaceae bacterium | reverse complement strand
GTTGCTGTTAGTTGTGGACCCGGTTCATATACAGGACTACGAATAGGTGTATCTATGGCAAAAGGATTGTGCTTTGGATATGGGTTGCCATTAATTTCAATTCCAACATTAGAACTCCTTGCAAGTAAGGCTGTTTCTGTATGCGAGGGCAAAGAACAAATTTACTGTCCTATGCTTGATGCTCGACGTATGGAGGTTTACGCAGCAATGTTTGACAATAAACTAAATCAAATCAGAGCCACAGCAGCAGATATTGTAGATGAAAATACGTATGCATCTTGGCTAAAGGATAACAAAATTTGTTTCTTTGGAAATGGAGCGGCAAAATGTATGGACATTATTGCATCCGATAATGCAATCTTGTTAGAAGGGATTGAACCTCTGGCATCAGATATGGCAACATTATCAGCTAAAGCATTTGCAGAAAACAGATTTGAGGATGTTGCTTACTTTGAACCTTTTTACTTAAAGGAATTTGTAGCCACCGTCGCAAAGAATAAAGTGCTTTGAAATAAATGATTATATTTGCGAATAAAGAAAAGATACATCTGAATGAGATATAATACAGAACAAAAGAAATTGTCGTTACCTGAATATGGTCGTAATATCCAAAATATGGTAGACTATTGTCTTACGATTGAAGATAGAGGGGAACGCAAGCGTTGTGCCAATTCAATCATAAACATCATGGGGAATATGTTTCCGCATTTGCGTGATGTGAATGATTTTAAGCATATTCTTTGGGATCATCTAGCAATTATGGCAGACTTCAAGTTAGATATTGATTATCCATATGAAGTGATCCGAAAGGAAGATCTTTATTCGAAGCCAAAACGCCTACCATATAATAATTTAAGAATCAGATATCGTCATTATGGTCGTATTCTAGAGTCAATGATTAAAGAAGCTAGAGAATATGAAGATGGAGCTAAGAAAGAGCAACTAGTTCAGTTACTAGCCAACCATATGAAGAAATCATTCTTGACATGGAATAAGGAAGTTGTAGACGATGCCAAGATTTTTGATGATTTAGACGAGTTGTCTGAAGGTGGCATTGTATTAGATGAGGAGTTGCACAAACTAACCGAATCGCGAGATATATTATCCAGAAGAAATAAGATGATTAAAAGAGCGGGTAAATAACCGCTTTTTTTTATCCTATAAGATTAGAAATTTGTTTTATGAAAAAGTAAGTTTACCGGTAAAGGATACTTATTTCGATGTAATAACTTATTTCGATGTAACTTGAATGAGCAAAATTCATTCGAATACAATTTCAAGCATGGCATCATTTGTAATAGAAGGAGGGTATAAGCTATCAGGCGAAATTATACCACAAGGAGCAAAAAACGAGGCATTGCAAGTTATTTGTGCGGTGTTATTAACATCGGATGTCGTAACAATAAGCAATGTCCCTGACATTTTAGATGTAAATAATCTGATTCAGTTACTCAGAGATATGCGCGTAAAAGTAGAGCGCATTTCTCCTGATACATATACTTTTCAAGCAGATAATGTCGATCTCGAATATCTGCAAACAGAAGAGTTTCTTCGAAAAAGTGCCTCTTTACGAGGTTCAGTTATGATCGTAGGACCTATGGTTGGTCGTTTTGGTAAGGCTTTAATTCCAAAACCGGGCGGAGATAAGATTGGTCGCCGCCGTCTCGACACACATTTTGTCGGGATAAATAAGCTAGGTGCATCTTTTACATATAATCCGGAGAAACAGATCTATGAAATAGAAGCAGAGAAGCTGCGAGGTACATATATGTTGTTGGATGAAGCTTCGGTTACCGGTACGGCAAATATTATCATGGCTGCAGTTTTAGCAGAAGGTGTAACCACGATATATAATGCTGCATGTGAACCATACGTTCAACAATTATGTAAGATGTTGAATGCAATGGGTGCTGAAATCTCAGGAATAGGTTCTAATTTGCTTACAATTAGTGGCGTAAAAGAACTAGGTGGATGTTCGCATCGTATTCTTCCTGATATGATTGAAGTAGGAAGCTTTATCGGCATGGCCGCAATGACCGGCTCTGAAATAACAATAAAAGATGTTGCTTATAATGAGCTAGGTATCATACCGGATGCATTTAGACGTCTCGGTATTACGATCGAACAGCGAGGAGACGATATACACATTCCACATCACGAGTCTTATAATATCGACACGTTTATCGACGGGTCTATTATGACGATTGCAGATGCACCTTGGCCGGGCCTTACGCCAGACTTACTTAGTGTATTTCTAGTTGTAGCCACACAAGCGAACGGAAGTGTGCTAATTCACCAGAAGATGTTTGAAAGTCGTTTGTTTTTTGTCGATAAATTAATCGATATGGGAGCACAAATTATTTTGTGTGATCCACATAGAGCTACAGTAATTGGGCATGGCAATAGATTCAAACTTCGTGGTACAACAATGACATCGCCGGATATCAGAGCAGGAATCGCATTGTTAATCGCAGCACTTAGTGCGCAAGGAACAAGTCGTATCCATAATATCGATCAAATAGACCGAGGTTATCAGGATATAGATAAACGATTAAATGCATTGGGCGCACGCATCACCCGTTTGTGATCTATCAAATAAAACAGGATATAATTAAACTATGATACGAGAAGAAGACGTAATAAGCATTGGCTCTTTTGTAAAACCTCATGGTGTTAAAGGTGAAATCTCATTTGCTTTTACCAGTGATGTTTTTGACCGAGCTGAGTGTCCGTTTCTTATTTGCGACATGGATGGTATTTTAGTACCATTCTTTGTCGAGGACTATAGATTTAAGGGAAGTGAAACAGCTCTTATAAAGTTTGAAGGTGTAGATACTGAAGAACGCGCAAAAATGTTTTCTGGAAAAGAAGTATTTTTCCCAAAAGATCAAGTCCCTGTCGAAGAAGACGATGAGTACACATGGCAATACTTTGAAGGCTTCACACTTCTAACAGAGGCAAATGGTGAAATAGGTATTATCACAGAAGTAGATGAGTCTACGCAGAATATCCTTTTCACAGTTGACGGTAAATATGGAGAAATCTTGATTCCTGCAGCAGAAGAGTGGATTCTAGGTGTC
>CAMTPD010000342.1 GCA_947074265.1 uncultured Porphyromonadaceae bacterium | reverse complement strand
AAGCCAGAGGCTATAAAAAGTATTTTTGATCAAGACATCACAAACTGGCATGAAGTAGAAGACTACAATTGTACTATTCATGCAGTACGTTTTTCAGCGTTGATAAAAGACGTAGAAGCTGAAGATTTAGAGAAAAATCCTAATTTGGTAGCCACGCGTATAGACTCTGTTCTGGCTATACAAGGAGCAATTCTTTATGTACCTCAGAAATACCTGCCGACTAATACTTCCGGAAAGATTCTAAATGAGGGAACCATTACACCTGCTGATTTTTTTGGAGCCTCAGAATGGTATCCAACAGCAACTCCAACTCCAATATTTGGTCTCATTCCCCTTTTATTAGGTACATTACTCGTAAGTATTGGTGCCATTGTTATTGCATTGCCTTTAGGTATTGCAGTTGCCATTTTCATGGCAGAGATAGCCTCAGTGAAACTTCGTAACATTGTAAAGCCTGTAATAGAACTGCTTGCAGGCATTCCGTCTGTAGTCTATGGTTTCTTTGGGTTAGTTGTTTTAGTTCCTTTGATCCAATCTGTTTTTAATCTTCCTGTGGGAGAAACTGCTTTAGCAGGAAGTATCATTCTTGCAATAATGGCTTTGCCTACGATTATAACTGTTGCAGAAGATGCGATTCGAAACACACCAATGGCAATGAAAGAGGCAAGTCTTGCACTAGGTGCAACTCATTGGCAGACGATCTACAAGGTGGTTCTCCCTTATGCAAAATCTGGTATAGCTTCGGCAGCAGTTCTTGGTATTGGGCGCGCCATTGGAGAAACCATGGCAGTACTTATGGTTACGGGAAATGCAGCTGTAATTCCGACAACATTCTTTGAGCCCGTACGTACCATTCCGGCTACGATCGCAGCAGAATTAGGTGAAGCACCCAAAGGAGGAGCCCACTACGAAGCCTTGTTTATGCTTGGGGTAGTTCTTTTCTTTATTACGTTACTGCTAAGTCTGTACGTTGAATACATTGTAAATCGAAAAAAATAACGAGCTATGAATGTGGATTTGCAAACCGAAGAGAATAGAAAAACGCTAACACAACGTTTGGCGTTCGGCTTGTTTACGATACTAAGTGCTAGTGTTGTAATCATCCTATTCGTTATTCTTGGGTTTATTATTTATAGAGGAGGAAAAGTGCTTTCTTGGGATTTCATTACACAGTTTCCCAAAGATGGAATGACAACAGGAGGGATTTATCCAGCCATTACCGGAACACTCTATTTGGTTGTAGGAAGCAGTCTTATAAGTTTTCCAATCGGGATATTGTCGGGGATTTATATGAACGAGTATGCGACAAACGGTAAATTAATCAAGTTTGTACGAATCATGACCAACAACCTCAGTGGTGTTCCATCCATTGTATTCGGCTTGTTTGGGATGGCCTTGTTTGTAAACTACTTCAAATTTGGAGATTCGATACTCGCAGGATCATTGACTTTAGGCCTTTTGTCCGTTCCTCTCATTATTAGAACCACGGAAGAAGCTTTAAAGTCTATTGATAATAATTTCCGATATGCAAGCTTAGCGCTCGGAGCTACAAAACTTCAAACAATATTCAGGGTACTTTTGCCTATTGCTATGCCCAATATTATAACGGGACTGATTCTTTCTGTAGGAAGAGTAGCCGGAGAAACGGCGCCGATTTTATTTACCTGTGCAGCCTATTATTTGCCAAAACTACCCGGAAGTATAATGGATCAATGCATGGCATTGCCATATCATCTATATGTAGTATCGACGAGTGGCACCAACATTGAGGCCTCTCGAGAGGTTGCATACGGTACAGCGTTGGTGTTGATTCTATTCGTGCTAATCATAAATGTGTTGGCACATGTTTTGCGAGTTTATTTAGGGAAAAAAGTAAAAATGAGATAAGCATATAATATGGTAAAGATTGATGCACAGCATGTCGATTTCTATTATGGAGACTTTCATGCTTTGAAAAATATATCAATGGAGATAGAAGAGAATACTTGTGTTGCTTTTATCGGACCTTCGGGTTGTGGAAAATCAACCTTTCTACGTCTGTTCAATCGCATGAATGATCTTATCCCTAATACACGAATGGAAGGGCAAATCAAGATTGATGGACAAGATATTTATGCAAAGAATGTTCAAGTAGATGTTTTGCGGAAGAAAGTAGGGATGGTGTTTCAAAAGCCCAATCCATTTCCGAAATCAATCTTCGAAAATGTTGCGTACGGACTTCGTGTAAATGGTGTTAAAGATAAGAAGTATATAGAAGAAAAGGTCGAATTCTCGCTTAAGCAAGCCGCATTGTGGGAGGAAGTGAAAGACAAATTGCAGAAATCCGCTTTTGATCTTTCGGGTGGTCAGCAACAACGTTTGTGCATTGCCAGAGCTTTAGCTATATCACCATCAATAATATTGATGGATGAACCCGCATCAGCTCTCGACCCCATTTCTACTACTAAGATTGAAGACTTAATCTACACATTGAAAAAGGAATATACCATTGTTATTGTAACGCATAGTATGCAGCAAGCAGCACGCGTATCTGATAAGACCGGTTACTTTTATTTGGGAGAATTAATCGAATACGATGACACACGAAAGATATTTACAAAACCGGAGAAAGAATCGACACAAAACTATATTACCGGAAGATTCGGTTAACATAGAAGAAGCTAATTATTAAACAAATACTACGATGAAGATTATTGAACATGAACTGTCCGAATTAAAGAAGAATATCGGAGAGATGTGGGATTTGGTATATAAACAAATATCCAGAGCCTCGGAAGCTTTACTTACCAATAACAAAGACCTTGCCCACGAGGTATTGGCAATGGAGCGCAGAGTCAATGCCTATGAATTGAAAATAGACAGTGACTGTGAGGATGTTATAGCGTTGTATGCACCGGTTGCCGTAGACCTTCGCTTTGTATTAGCTGTATTGAAAGTAAATACAAATCTAGAGCGATTAGGCGATTTTGCAGAAGGAATAGCAAGATACGTCGTAAGACATTCAGATCATGGAGTAATGGAGCAGGAAATGATTGAAAAGACTCGATTAAAAGAAATGATCAGTACTGTTTTAGAAATGTT
>CAMTPD010000341.1 GCA_947074265.1 uncultured Porphyromonadaceae bacterium | reverse complement strand
TCTTCCGATCTAATGCAAAAGAACCGAAGCAAGTAAAAGCATATTACAAAAAACTAAGAGCTGATTGGGCTACTAAAGTAGGCGAGTTGATTGCAGAGATTTCAGCTTTGACTAAATAATAGAGATGAAGAAAAAGATTAGCAAATTTATTCTCCGTCTCATGGGATGGAAGATCGGTACGATAATCCCGGATGAACCAAAGTGTGTGATTTGCGTAGCACCACACACCAGCAACTGGGACTTTATCATCGGTAAGTTGTTTTACGATGCATTGGGCCGTCAGTCGAACTTCCTAATCAAGAAAGAATGGTTCTTTTTTCCATTCAATATCTTCTTCAAGTCGATTGGTGGTGTACCTGTAGAGCGCGGACGTAGAACTTCGGTTACTGATGCGATGGCAAAAGAGTTTGCGACACGCGATCGCTTTCAATTGGCCATCACACCCGAAGGAACCCGAAAAGCGGTGAAAGAATGGAAACGAGGCTTTTATTATATCGCAACTAAGGCCAATGTGCCTATTGCGTTAACTTATCTCGACTATGGCAAAAAGGAAGCAGGTATTATGAAACTTTTCTATCCTACCGGAAACGAAGAGCAAGATATTGCTGCTATACGTGCTTGCTATAAAGGGATAAAAGGAAAGAATGCCGATCAGTTTATCGAATAGACGGTCGCGCTTGTTTTCGGTTTGATAATCTTTTGTCTAATGCTATTGATTTGACAAGTATTACTGAATGAAATCATCTTTACGAGTAACACTCATGCAACTTACACTTGAGTGGGAAAATAGTTATAAGAATCTTGATCGGGTCGAAGACCTGATCAGGATTTTTTCGCTTCAAAGCGACCTGATTGTATTACCCGAGATGTTTACGACCGGATTTACCATGCGAGCTCGCGAACTGGCAGAGGAAAGCGACGGGCCTACCATGCAACGTGTAAAACAATGGGCGGTGAGTTGCAATGTCGCTATTACCGGAAGTTTTATCGCAACCGAAGACGGACACTTCTACAATCGAGGCTTCTTTGCCTATCCCAATGGAGAGGTTGTTTTCTACGACAAGCGACACTTGTTTCGCATGGCAGGAGAGGACAAAACATTTACAGCGGGCGAAAAGCAGTGTATCGTAGCTTACAAGGGGTGGAACATTTGCTTACAGATCTGTTACGACTTGCGCTTTCCGGTTTGGAGTCGCAACGTCGACAATGCCTACGACTTGCTACTTTATTGCGCCAACTGGCCAAAACCGCGACGCGAACCTTGGAAAATTTTACTACCTGCACGTGCCGTCGAAAACTTATCGTACGTGTGTGGTGTTAATCGGGTAGGGAGCGACAATGCAGGCAATATTTACTGGGGCGACTCTATGGCTATCGACATGAAGGGCGAAGTGCTTTGCCATCTTGAAGAAACGGAACAATACGTAACAGTCGAGCTCGATTACGACAAGTTACAACGCTTTCGAGAGAAGTTTGCCTGCTGGAAAGATGCCGATCGCTTCACGTTAACGTTATAATAATATGAACAAGCAGGAACTGAAAGACCGTATTCATGAAATCATCTTCGAATCGAATACCAAAGCCGGCAAAGCTTTTGATATCGGTTTGTTAGTGTTTATTCTTTTAAGTGTCATCTTGGTTTTGGTAGACAGCGTAAATGCTTTCCACGTAAAATACTTGCGGATGATACGTATAACCGAATGGGTGATTACCTCTGTGTTTACGATCGAATACATCCTGCGTCTTTATTCGGTGCGAAACCGTAAAAAGTATGCCACTTCCTTCTTTGGAGTGGTAGACCTACTTTCTATCCTGCCTACCTATTTGAGTCTCTTCTTTGCAGGTACCCATTACCTTGTTGTAATTAGGGCACTGCGACTACTGCGTATTTTCAGAATCTTCAAACTAAGCGAATACCTAACGCAAGGATCGTCGATCTTGAATGCCGTACACCGTAGCTTTCCCAAAATATTTGTGTTCATGTTCTTTGTTACCATTCTGGTGGTGATACTCGGTTCTATCATGTACGTGGTAGAAGGCTCGGTAAATCCGAATATGGACAACATACCACGATGTATTTATTGGGCTATTGTGACGCTTACCACGGTTGGTTATGGAGACATAACACCTATTACATACCTGGGGCAGTTCATCTCAATGATCATCATGTTGTTGGGTTATGCCATCATTGCCGTACCTACCGGAATAATCTCGGCAGAGTTTATGCGTCCGAAAGAAGAGCAGCACGTTAGCGGAGAAGCATGTCCGGGTTGCGGAGTTGATATCGCCGACGACGATGCCAACTACTGCAAAAACTGTGGTGCAAACCTTGAGCGCGAAAGGATGTAATTGTATAATTTAAAGAAAAGCGCTTCGGGGCTGTTGGAATGCAATTTGCCCAAATTAGGGCTCTATTTTGCTCGTTGCTGCCATTTGAGAGTCGAAAAAATAGTGGCATTCTGTCGCTGTAAAACCTGAAATGATTACCCCCGTCGAAACTACTCGATAAGAAGCCGGAGGGCCTTCTTTCTTAAAGCAATCAATTTATGCAATCTATGATCTATCTGTAACGGCCCAACTCTCTCAGAATGGTTTCTCAATGCAATGAATAGGGAGATGGGGCAGCGGTTGCAATCTCGTCGCGTTTAGTAGATTTGTTTTCAACGAAGACGTTTTCTCGTTTCAGTGAAAACAGTTTTCACTCTTCGTTATAACTGTGGAAACTCTTCACGGTAAGTAAATTCACTCACCGCGGTGAGTAAAAATAGAGTTCGAAACAACTCAAAATAGTTGTTTTGGATACCTAATAAGGTCTTTTTGCAAACCAAACTAGGTATTTGGGAGAAGTAAACGAGCTTTTTGCACAAACCATGCATGCTTTTGGCGTGTACGTTACCACAAATCGATGCAAACGCTGCATGTTCGGACCTGAAATCAAGATTTTCTCAACCCTAAAAATGCACGAATTTCTTCAATCTAGAGCCCAAAATACCCATAAATACTCCAAATCCCGCTCTTACAAAGCATACATTTTTCTTCTCTAAACCAGACTTAGTGTAAATTGCAATCTTTTTTCATATACTTGCAGGT
>CAMTPD010000340.1 GCA_947074265.1 uncultured Porphyromonadaceae bacterium | reverse complement strand
CCTAATCAATGTTTGGATGTTTAAGCAGAATCTATCTCCGCTTTATGTATTGCTTAAATGGCTTGACAAGTATAAGATTGGCGGACACAATGCTCCTCTGGAGAATCAAACAGATGTTGTAGAATTTCAGAAACTAAACAATGCAGCTTTGCGAAATGCGCAGCGTGCCGAGACTTTGTTTGAACAGCAAAAGTTATTTATTGGAAATGCATCGCATGAAATACAAACTCCACTGGCCATCTGTAAGAATCGCCTCGAAATGATGATGGAAGATTCTGAAATTACAGAGAAACAACTCGAGGAGCTCATCAAAGTACATAAGACGCTTGGTAGTATTACGAAATTGAATAAGTCGTTGCTTTTGCTTAGTAAAATTGATAACGGACAGTTTATAGAGGTAAACTTAATCAGAATGAATGCCTTGATAGAGCGTTATCTTGCCGATTTCAGAGAAGTATACGCATATAAAAATATTGATGTTACGTATACGGTACATGGAAACTTCGTTCTCGAAATAAATGAGTCGCTCGCAGTAATACTGGTGACGAATCTGTTGAAAAATGCTTTTGTGCATAACGTAGAAAATGGGAAGATTCGTATCGACGTGTACTTCGACTCTTTTGTGGTAGCAAATACAGGGGATGATGGAGCTCTTGATGCCGAACGAATTTTCGAACGCTTTTATCATACGCGAAAGCGTGAAGGGTCTACAGGATTGGGCTTGGCTCTTGTCGAATCGATTTGTAAACTGTATGATTTGAAGTGTAACTATAAGTTTGTTGATGGTTTGCATCAATTTAGTTTAGAAAATTAATTTGTTTCAGTTTCATTTCAGAATCGAGTTGCAACTTTGCAGTGTAATAATTAAAACAAAGAATAAAATGATAAGAAAATTGTGTGTTTTGTTGATGGGCCTTTTTGCTTTACAAACAATTGTAAAAGCTGACGATGAAAGGCTAATCACAGTAGATCAGTTGCCAAAACCGGCTCAGAATTTTATTAGTCTCTATTTCCCTGACCATAAGATTTCGATGGTGAAAGAGGAAGAAGACTTTTTTAACGTAGAGTATGATGTGATCTTTACAGATGGCGACAAAGTTGAGTTCCTAAAGAATGGTGAATGGAAAAAAATCGAATGTCGCGTTAGGCCGGTACCGTATTCGGTGGTTCCAGGAGCCGTTCGAACTTTTATTGAACAAAAGCATCCGGATGCTCAAATTATGAAAATTGAAAAAGATAAAGGAGATCTGGAGATTGAGTTGGATAACAAGATTGAAATGGTTTTCGGAAAGGATCATCTATTTAAGCGCTACGAAGATTAATCTGATTTATAAATAAAACAATAGACATAGATAATGAAAAAGAGTTTTTATCTTCTCGCTATGCTTGTGATGAGCTTTGGCTTCTTTATTTCTTGCGACAACGATGATGATACCCAAATTTCATACGAAAAGTTGCCCGTTGCAGCACAAGAATTTGTAGAACATTATTTTGATGATTCTAAGATTATGGCAGTCTTTTACGATAAAGATCACTCTGATCGTGAATATAAAGTGACTTTTGCAAATGGGGGCTCTGTAAGCTTTGACCGTTCGGGCGAGTGGGAAGAGATTTATATGCCATTAGGAATTCAAGATGATTTGATTCCGCTTAAGATATTGAGTTTTGTAGAAACATATCATCCAAATGCACGAATAATAGAAATAGATAGAGATAGAAGAGATATTGAGGTCGAATTAAGCAATGGGTTAGATCTTATATTCGATTTAAATTACGAATTTGTCAGATACGACGATTAATTTTAAATATTTCTGGAAACGCCAAGCCGAAGCCAAGTCGTGAGACTATTGCTTCGGCTTCTTTTATTTTTAGACTTTACTTAACACCTCTTCGATAAGTTCAAGTTCTCGGTCACTCAATGGTGTTTCGTCGAGAATTGAGAGATTTGTTTTGAGTTGTTCTACCGAACTACTTCCTATAATGACAGAGGTAACTTGCGGTTTTCGTAAAATCCACAAAAGGGCAAGCTCTGCGAGAGTTTTATCGAGTGATTGCGCAATGTTGTTCAATTCATTCAAGACTCCTTGCAAATGTGGAGTGATAGCCGATTCTTGCAAAAAACCGTGAGGTTTCGCAGCTCGCGAGTCTTTTGGAATATTTGTAAGATATTTATTGGTTAATAATCCCTGTGCTAATGGCGAGAATGCGATAAATCCAGATCCGGATTCTTGTACAAGATCGAAATGAGCTTTCTCTACATCGCGCATCAGCATGTTGTATCTGTCTTGATAAATCAGGCAAGGAACACCTTCTTCCTTCAGTAGTTGCATCGCTTTACATGCCTCCTCAATCGGATATTTTGACAAACCTACGTACAATGCTTTTCCTTGACGTACAATATCTGCTAGTGCGCGCATCGTTTCTTCGATCGGAGTATTGGAGTCGTAGCGGTGACTATAGAAAATATCAAAGTATTCGAGTCCGGTACGATGCAAACTTTGATCTATTGATGCCATTATGCTTTTGCGGGAGCAACCATCTCCGTATGGGCCTGGCCACATACGATGTCCGGCTTTAGATGATATAATCATTTCATCGCGATAACCGGCTAGGTCGTTACGAAGTATTTTACCAAATGTTTGTTCGGCACTTCCGGGAGGTGGCCCATAATTGTTTGCAAGATCAAAATGTGTAATTCCGTGGTCGAAAGCATACGTAAGCATTTCTCGGCAATTGGCAAAGGTATCTACTTCTCCAAAGTTGTGCCATAGACCTAATGATATGACGGGTAGTTGCAATCCGCTCTTTCCGCAGTTGGTAAACTGCATCGATTGCTCATACCTGTTTTCTGAAGGTACATAGGTATTCATAAGGTTTTCTTATTTTGATTGAATCGTAAATATAGTATAAGTATTTTATTTGCAGAAACATATATTGATGCAAAAAAAGGAGATACCCTTTTGGATATCTCCTTTGCTATGTTTGATAAATGCGATTAACCTAAGAAACCAAGTAAGATACCGGCAGCTACAGCCGAACCGATAACTCCTGCTACATTAGGACCCATGGCGTGCATCAACAAGTAGTTGGTAGGATCGTATTCTAAA
>CAMTPD010000339.1 GCA_947074265.1 uncultured Porphyromonadaceae bacterium | reverse complement strand
GGCATACGTTATTCTCCGGAGTGACTGGAGTTCAGACGTGTGCTCTTCCGATCTAAGCTCCTTTTGCGCATTGATATTAAGTCCGTTAAACATCTCTGCAAAGAAGACTGCAAGATTAGCCATCAAAAGCTGTTTCTTATCGTTGGTTATCATAGATATTTCTTTTCTATAATAACCATCAATAAGGGATTATGTTAGCTTTATGCGATGTATTAATAGTGTTGTTTCATTATCTTTACCGTCTAGATATTGTATATTATGAATGAATTTATCGAAGCTCTTCGCATTATATATCCCCTCTCCGACACCTCTATTGATATTCTATTGAGTCATGCTGAAGTTATCTCCATGAAAAAAGGAGAATTAGTTATTACGGAACATCAAGGAGGTAATTATGCATACTTTATAATCAAAGGACTGGCTCGAGGATACGTTATCCAGAATGGTAAGGATTCTACCTTATGGTTTGCCTCGATCGGAATGACACTGTTGTCTATGAATGCTTATCTTTTTACGCGAGAAGGTTATGAAAATATCGAATTGCTCGAAGATGCAGAGCTGTTGCGTATTCCCGTGGCAATGCTAAATCATTTGTTCGAAACGAATTTAGAGTTATGCAACTGGGGACGCCGCATGGCCGATCATATCATTCACCGTATGGAGTTGCATTTTATGCGTCGCAACTTTATGAGTGCTTCTCAACGTTATCACTTCTTTGTAACAGACGAACCCGAATTGCTACAAAAGGTGCCTCTACGACACATTGCTTCATATTTAGGTGTTTCTCAAGTATCGCTTAGCCGTATTCGTGCAGGAATTCAATAAGGATATGCGTTTTTTTTTACATATGTAAAGTTTGATTTGAGAAAATAGCAGCAACTTTGCAATAAAGAAACATTTAAACAACTCAATTATGATCGAACTTAATCGTATTACAGATAAGAATGATGCGAGATTAAATCAAATTATAGACTTATACATTTCGGCATTTCCCCAAGAAGAACGTCGCGACTTAAATCAATTACGTCGACTGATCGAGCAGGCAGACAATATGTATCTTTCTGCAATTGAAGCAGACAATACGTTGTGTGGCTTCTTTATTTATTGGGATATGGATGGCTTCTATTATATGGAGCATTTGGCAGTATTTCCGGAGATGCGTAATATGAAGATCGGACAACAGGTTTTGGATTACGTTGCAACTCATCTTGCAGGAACTAGAATCTTAGAAGTAGAACCAACGACCGACGAAATGACTACCCGTCGTGTAAACTATTACTCACGTAATGGTTACCATATTGTAGATAAAAGTTACATGCAGCCATCGTACCGACCAGGCGAAGAGGATTTTCCATTGTGGATTATGTCTAATAATAATACGGAAGACTTATCTGCACAAATCGAATTAATCAAAGAAAAAGTATACAGAGGAAATTACGCACTACTGAAATAAGGATGGAATTGTCAGAGCTATTTAGCGTAAATGAAAAGCGGCCTTCCAATGCACGATGCAATAGAAGGCCGCTTTTGTTATCTTGATACACTCGATGCAATCATCAAGTTTTATTTAAAAGTAATCTGAGAAGTAAGGTTGTTCGCCCGGAATAATCTTTTCAAGCAAACGTAATGTCATTGTATCTGTTTTTAGGCGTCCAATCTTATATAGATAAGCCGGAGCTTTATAACTCATCATCATTGTTGAAAGCGTTTGTATGTCTAACTCAACAGGATGCCCTATTGGCTCACGTACTACAACGATCTTTCCATCTGCTCCTTCTTTCAAGCCAAATATACCATTATTCCATTCTGCTACCGGATCTTTCACCACGAAATGAAATGGCTGGATGTCGTCGTCGTAGGGATATTCGATTAAGAATTTCTCTACATCTACGATACGTGCCATATAATAAGGCTCGATCGTTTCTTCAATAAGACTATCGTCGAGTAAGAATGACAATGGTTCATTTACGAAGATATCTCCTTTCACTTTGTCTACCATCGAATGGTGTGCTCCTATAAAGTTCCAAATGCCATGGTATGCATCTTGCGATAAATACACCATTTCCTTGATGTGAAAGATGTCTTCTTTTACCCAATAAAACATATAACCTAAAGGATTATTATCTCGATCGAAATATACGGCAGCTGTGCGCTCTTCTTCATTTTCCCAGCGCCAATACTCATCCCATTCAAACTTTTTCCTCATCAAAGCTCCATGTGTACTTGATGAAAATATATCGTAAATGTCAATAACAGCTTGATTGTCTACATTCAATCGTTCGATGTGTCCGCTTACATCTTTATGCTTGGGTAACTGTGTATCTTTAACCGTGAATGAAATACGATCACTCATAATCTCCCAACCCTTTCGTCGATAATATGGAATTGAGTACGGATAGAGATAAGAAATATATTGACCGGCATTGCGCATTGCAATCAATGCTTCTTTAATCAGGTCGCTCATTAATCCCATATTAGCGTATTCGGGATAAGTTCCTACGCCGGTTACTCCTCCCATCTTATATATTTTGCCATGTATATTAACTTCACAGGGATAAATACATATCGATGAAATGAGACGATCTTCTTTCGTAAACCAGCCTAATACTTCAGCTCCTTGTAAAATTGGACGTTTCGATCGAATTAATTCTCCCTCTTCATAACCACTCTCTTCCAGGAAACTTTTAGTTACCTGAAATACATAACGCATTAGTTCGTCGTACTGACTTAAATAATTTATCGTTACCGGTTTTAATACTAACTGTTCTTTCATACTTTACACGTTTGAGCAACATCATGCTAACACCGATTTAACACAATTAAAAGTATAAAAGTTCTTCCATTTGTCAGAAATCTTGCAACTGAGACAAATGATCTTTCTTTCGTGAGAATAATTAAGGATGAAACTGCTGTATGTGAAGAATATTTTTACTTTCACAGTTGTTTATATTGAATATATCGTATCGAAACAATAATTGATAAACTAGATAAAAATGAAAGAAGTATTAGCTTTCCTCAAAGATCTTTCGGTAAATAACAATCGTGAATGGTTTGCCGAAAACAAGGCTCGTTATGAAAAGGCCAAAATGTTATTTGATAAGAGTGTAGAAG
>CAMTPD010000338.1 GCA_947074265.1 uncultured Porphyromonadaceae bacterium | reverse complement strand
ACCTCCAATCATAAGCACCTCTTCACCTTTCAAACGTAAAAAACGTGCGTATATATCTGCCGGAACATATACTCCTGCCAAGTGTCCGATGTGTACCGGACCATTTGCATAAGGCAAAGCTGTAGTAATAAGAGTTCTCTTAAATTGTTTGCTCATATTGTTGAATTTTAGTATTTTCTTTATACCTACAAAGATAAACTCTTATTCGTTACTTACATATCAATAAGACGAAGAAAGAGGTTTTATACAATGTCTGTTCGAATTAATTCTGCTTAAATTATACACATTTGAAAATAATATACTTGTTTTGTAGTGACATAACCTAATCAGCTTATTAAAACCAAATACAGCTACTCTTTATGGAAAACAAAATATACAATGACTCCTACGACCAAGGAATCATACCAAACGTCTTAAAGTGGATTACTCCTAAGAGTAGAGTTTTAGAGTTTGGAGCAGCAACCGGTTATATGACACAATACATGCATGAAAAACTTGAGTGTGAAGTAACAATTGTTGAATTAAGTGAAGAAATGGCCCGCAAAGCTTCTCGTTTTGCAAGACAAACAATTATCGCAAACTTAGAAACAGACAATTGGTATTCACAAATAGAAGATCAATATGATTATATCCTGTTTGCCGATGTACTCGAGCACCTTCGCAACCCAAACCTTGTACTTGAAAAGGCAATTACATTATTAAAGCCAAATGGATATATACTAACCTCGATCCCCAATATAGGACACAACAGTGTACTTATGGAACTTTGGAAAGGAGAGTTTAATTATAGAGAGTACGGATTGCTCGACAATACACACGTTTCGTTTTTTACCAGAAAAACACTCATTGAGTCATTCTCAAAGCTAGGTTTAAAGCCTATTGACGAATCGGATCAAATCGTTCATCCAACTATAACGGAAATGAAATGTTCTTACTTATCAAATCCACTCCTTGCACTATTATTACTCAGAAGAAAAGATGCTCATGTATACCAGTTTATTAACAAATGGGGATTTGCAAACACTGCTGATACTGCATGTAATCTCAAAGCAAAACGGTTATCTTTCTCTAAAGCATTCCTAGCCATTCTCGATGATATGAATGAGCATTTGCACGACAAGTACAACTTTAAAATACAGCTTCCGAAGCAAATAAAGAAGATTGTAAGAAAGTAGATTTATCAATTATTACCCCATGCCTCTCTATCGAGATTGCGATAACCAATTGCTTCAGCAATATGCTGAGACTTGACAGCATCAGATGCTTCAAGGTCGGCAATTGTACGTGAAACTTTAAGGATGCGATCGTAGGCTCGTGCAGATAAATTGAGTCTATTCATTGCATTCTTTAATAAGTCGAGTCCCTGCTGGTCGGGGCACGAATACTTGTGCAATAACTTAGTCCCCATTTGAGCATTACAATAAATACCTTTCTCACTCTCAAACCTCTTTTCTTGTATTGCTCGAGCATGAATCACACGTTCTCGAATACGTTGACTCGACTCTGAAGGACGCCTTTCAGAGATTTTTTCGAAAGGAACAGGTATAATCTCTATTTGAATATCTATTCGATCCAACAATGGCCCCGATATTCGATTCAAATAACGTTGCACTGCACCCGGCGCACATACACAATCTCTATCGGGATGATTGTAATATCCACACGGACAAGGATTCATCGAAGCCACTAGCATAAAGCTTGCCGGATAATCAATCGTATATTTGATTCTAGAAATCACAATTTTACGGTCTTCGAGCGGTTGACGCATCACCTCGAGTACGCTTCTATTAAATTCGGGAAGTTCATCTAAGAATAAAACCCCATTATGTGCAAGGCTTATCTCTCCAGGTTGTGGGAAAGCGCCCCCTCCTACCATGGCAACATTCGAGATCGTATGGTGTGGCGAGCGAAAAGGTCGCTGTGTAATAAGAGAGCCTTCGCGCGAAAGTTTGCCTGCAACGGAGTGTATTTTTGTTGTTTCTAAAGATTCGTGTAGATTAAGTGGTGGAAGTATAGACGGAAGACGTTTAGAAATCATTGATTTACCGGCGCCCGGACTTCCAACCAATATAAGAATAGGTGCATATATACTGCCTGCAATAATAAATTGCTATTTTTGGAGAAATTTATATTCATATGGATTCAAAAAAAGCAATAATACTAGCACGAGTTTCTACGGAAATCCAAGATTTTACTCCACAAACAAAAGAACTAATAGCATATGCGAGAACTAAAGGTTTCTCTCAATTCCACAACATAGAAACAAAGGAAAGTGGTTTTAAAGACCTAAATGGTAAAGAAGGGTTTAATTCATTAAAAGACTTCCTAGAAAAGAATAGTGATTATAAAACGGTCTTTGTAACAGAAATATCAAGAATTGCTAGAAGGCAAAGCATTCTTTTGACAATTAAAGAATACTTTGTAAAGAACAAAATCCAACTTTATATAAAGGATAAGGATTATACTTTATTAGATGAAAATGGAAATACTGATTCAAATACGGATATCCTTTTTACTCTATATGGATATTTTGCCGAAAGTGAAATGCAACAAAAGAAAGAACGATTTCAACGTTCAAAAAGGGCATTAGCAAAAGAAGGTTATTCTATTAGTGGAAAGCGATTATTCGGTTATGATAGAATTATGTCAGCCATTGGTAAACGTACTTATGTAGTAAATGAGAGAGAAGCTAATGAGATTAAAATAATTTATGATTGGTATTTAAATGGGATTGAGGGACAATCTTATAGAACGGGGATAAAAAACATATCATTAGAATGCATAGCCAAAGGCTTCTCATCTTATACACATTCTAAACGCAATATGAATAAATTATTAAAAGAAGCAGCTTATATAGGATATAAGATAACTAACAATAAGAGACTTAATCCTAAATATGATGGTATTTCAGATGAACCTAAATATGTAAAATCATCAATGGAAATAAAATATCCCGTAATACTATCAGAAGACATATATTATGCAGTTCAGGAAAAACTAAAAAGTAGAAATACAACGGCTGATAAATCGACAAAGCATACCACAATTCTCTCAAAACTAATTGTCAGATCGGAAGAGCACACGTCTGAACTCCAGTCACTCCGGAGAATCTC
>CAMTPD010000337.1 GCA_947074265.1 uncultured Porphyromonadaceae bacterium | reverse complement strand
GTTTCCAATCAATCCCATCTTCAGAATACATGATGGCCAAGCATGGTTCTGCTTTGGTAAACCGCCCGGTAAAATCTTTAAATATTGCGTAAAACAGATTGTCGTCACTGTTGAACCATACATAAGGATCTTCTGCCGAAAGCTTTTCTCCATCCGGAGTGTCAACTATAAATATCTCTTTGTCGAGTGGAGTAAATGGCCCATCCGGAGAATCGGAAATCGCGATACCATGTACGCCTCTCCAAGTCGGGTCATAGATATTACCTTTGAAATAAAGTAAATACTTTTGATCAAAAGGTCTGTATACGATGGCCGGATTTACCATTATAATATTATCAGGCAAAGGTTTAGTCCCTTCGGGAGAAGGGTTTACAATGTTGTTTGGCTTAACACGTGTACGTGGAGACATCAAAGGTTTATCTGAATGCTTAAAGTTGCCGGTAAGTAAATCATCAAACGACTTAAATGATATTACGCCCAAAGTGAGGTTTTGCTGAACACGACTTCTACGATCTATCTCTTGTCCGGTAGAGCTAATCGGAACGCTTCCTTTAGGATCAATAGCACCTATATAATACAAATAATAAGTATCGTTATAATAGCGAATGTGTGGATTATGTACTGTTTGTGCATCCCACGATGATGAGTCAGGATTAAAGCCATCAGAATTAAGGAAGAATCCCAAATGCTTATAATTTCCATTAGGAGAATCGGAAACAGCTAAGCCAAACTTTGACCCCAAAACCCAGGCTTCATTAAAAATCATGGTATCTGTAGAGAAAGCAGAGTATATCAAATAATATTTACCATTCGGATCTTTAATAGGTGCTCCTCCCCAAACAAAGTGTTTGTCGACAGAGAAACAAGCACTACCGGTAACACCATTTACATTATTCGAGTCAAGAGACAATTCGACCTCTTGCGCTTTAAAAGACGGAATTGTTTTGTTTTGAGCATGAGCATCTATTATCGAGAATACAGCAATGCTAAGATAAGTTAGTGTTAGTTTCATGGAAAAAGGTTAGTTGTATTAATATACTGTCAAAAGTATGATCTTTTTTGTAAATAAGAACTACAGAAGATATAGGAAACACTAAATCTAATTATTCCATGATAGGCTGATTACTCTGCGATTCATTGTAAATAAGATCATTAATTTAATAAGTTTAACAATTAAAAAGATGGGGGTTATTTTTAGTTTACTAGATTTGTTTTGCCTTATCAAACGATGTGAACCTTGTAGTACTATGACAAAAGATTAAAAATGAAGGTTGATTTAAAGTGAGAAGATAAATCGTGTTTTTCCGAACAAAAGGGGAAGCACGATTTTTGTTTTTCAAGATTATAGTAAAGTGTTTTTATAATCAGAAGATTAGGATCGTTTAAAAAATAATAAACACATGTTCTAAATCAGAATAATTGTGCACATTTGCAGTGTATATTAATATCCTCGGATACTGTTTGTGGTATCCGTTATTTAGAAACATAATCAATGATAAGAAATGAATCAGTTACCAAATGATGTAAACATGCTTTTTAGTTTTGTAAATATGAAGTTGCGTGATGAATATAGTTCGTTGAACGAAATGTGTCGTGCACTCGACATCGACCAAGAATGGCTTACACAAAAACTTGGAATGGGTGGTTTTGAATACAATGAACAGCAGAATAAGTTTTGGTAGTAAGTTTAATCATTGAAAAACCTGAATATAAATCCAATATCAAATGAAAAAGATTGCGGTCACGATCATATTTCTTCTTATAGCCTTAGTTGCGATGATGGTTATGAAGAATAATATAGAAAATGGCGAAACTGTAAAATGTTGGTTACCAATACTCCTTTTGATAGGAGGAGCCAACGGGTATCTGTATATGATGTCGAAGAAACGAAAAGAGTAAGATCTTATCATATAATGAAGTTCCCGCTGTAGATGCGTACAATAAATGTCCATCTAGAGCGGGAGTTTTTTTATTCTTTCACGATACGATACTTTATGCGTAACTCATTTTGCTCCTCTATAGGTAAAGAATTGAAATAAGCCCTCCATCCCGGGCAAATCTTGATGTGCCAACGCCATAGTTTACCGAGTATTGATTTAGGATTGTTATCGTACTTTGCTCTGAAAGCACATTGATTACATTGATGTTGCTTCATGATCTTATGATTACAGGTCTTTATCTAAATTAAACTTCTTACAATAATACGAATGTGCAGTATATAATGCAGCGGCCGGATTGTTACCGGTGATTCTATCTTTCGTAATAAGCGTAGTAACGTATGCTTCCGAATATTTGTAAAACAAGCTATCGTGTCCTACACATAATCCGATAAGAACATTGAGTTCGGTTTTTGCTTCGTTGAGAAGTCGCGCTTGTAAAATAGGATTGCACATCGACGCTCCGATCTTTTCACATTCAGATGGAATACCTAATGAGGATTTAGCCTTGCCTGCTACCTTACACGATACGGCAAACGGTTCGAAATCATTTGCTCTTAATATACGGGCAAATATGCGGGCTTCACTCGAAAGTCCGATACAATTGGCTATTCCTATTCTTGTTGCATTGATCTTTCGTGCAAACTGCATGATCTCTTCTACGCGAGTCCATTTACAATATCCTTCGTATTCAACCTCTGCGCTTGCTACCATAACTTCATGGTTGCGATCTTCTTCGTATTTTTCCAATGACCAAGTAAGATCTGCTTGACTTAAATTAGTCGTAAGACAAAAAGTGGGATATGTGCGGTCTTTGTGTTTGCAGTTTTGCGTTGCGCAATCACAACAGCTCGGATTCTCAATCTTAGCCATAAAAGAATAAACAGTTTTTATAACGAATAATAATTACAAATAGAGAACAAAAATAAAGAATTAATTCAAAATATCATCTTGAAAAGAACTTATGAATTGATTGCAATATCTTCAAACCAACCTTTGCTCTTCCTTGTTGTTTTAATAATGTTATCAACTTAAACGTATCAGTTATGAAAGATTCTGATGAAAAGGTCGACTATGATCAACCACAAGAATTCGAAGAAGCAGGCACTTCAAAAAAGATAGAAGCAGAGCTTAGCGACGAAAATAAAGTTATTTACGGAGATGAAACACCGGGAGGAGAACCTACAGGTTG
>CAMTPD010000336.1 GCA_947074265.1 uncultured Porphyromonadaceae bacterium | reverse complement strand
CCATTTCAAAGGATATGCATTTCAGATCGAAATGAAATACGCTGCATATAAATGTGGCTTTAAATTGACCGAAGTACCGATCATTTTTATCAATAGAATATTAGGTGTGTCAAAAATGAATTCATCAATATTCGGAGAGGCACTTTTCGGGGTTCTTAAACTTCGTTTGTGGGCCCTTTGCGGAAAGTTTCCACATAAAAAAGGTGTCTCCAACTAATTATACAACATCGTTACGTATATTAAATCGCATACAAATTAGTGCAAATAATGAAGAGTTTACTTATTAAAGACGCAACAATGGTCAATGAGGGGAAAAAACAAACAGCCTCAGTATTGATCAAAGGGAATCGAATTGAACGTGTTTATACCGGAGAAGTTCCGGCAGAAGCATTGGCAGCCGATAAAGTGATTGACGCAACCGGATTGTTGCTTCTTCCCGGAGTTATCGACGATCAGGTGCATTTTCGTGAACCGGGTCTTACACATAAAGGAGAAATCTTTACCGAAAGCCGTGCGGCTGTAGCCGGAGGGGTGACTTCTTTTATGGATATGCCAAATACAAAACCTCAGACTACAACAATCGAGAATCTCGATGCTAAGTTCAACAGAGCGGCAGAGGTTTCGTTGGCAAACTATTCGTTCTTTTTCGGCGCAACAAACGACAATATGGACGAGATCAAACGTCTGGATAAGACGCGTGTGCCGGGATTAAAACTTTTCATGGGTTCTTCTACCGGAAATATGTTGGTAGATAACGAAGAAACGCTTGGTCGTATCTTTAGCGAATCGGGCATGATCATTGCCGTACACGCTGAAGAAGAGTCTGTGATCAAACGCAATATCGAAATGTATACTTCGCAATACGGCGAAGATCTTGATATCTCTTTCCACTCGAAAATCAGAAGCGAAGAAGCATGTTATATGTCATCTTCAAAAGCTGCAACTTTGGCAAAGAAATACGGTGGTAGATTGCATATCTTACACCTTTCTACAGCCAAAGAACTAGAACTGTTGTCGAATGGTCCGCTTGAAGAAAAGCAAATCACCGGTGAAGTGTGTGTACACCACTTGTGGTTTACCGATGCCGACTATGCAACATACGGCAACCGCATCAAATGGAATCCTTCTATCAAAACAGAGGCTGATAGAGATGCATTGATCGAAGCTGTAAATAATGGAACCATTGATATCGTTGCCACCGACCATGCTCCACACCTTTTGTCTGAAAAAGAAGGTAGCTGCTTGAAGGCTGCATCGGGTGGTCCGTTGGTGCAACATTCATTGGTAACCATGCTCGAGTTAGCTCGCCAAGGTAAGTTTACTGTAGAAAAAGTGGTTGAAGTAATGGCGCATCGTCCGGCTCAATTGTTCCATATCGAAGAGAGAGGTTTTATCAGAGAAGGATACTACGCAGACCTTGTGCTGGTGGCTCCGGAGTCGGAATGGACGGTAGCTCCTGAGAATATTCTTTACAAATGTGGATGGGCACCTTTCGAAGGCTTTACATTCCACAATAAAGTACATACTACATTGGTCAACGGAGAGGTTGCCTATAGTAATGGAAAAGTAAATGATGCCGTGCGTGGAATGGAAGTGAAATACAATCACTGATTCTATTACGATACACGCATCTTCTAGAGATAAATAAAAGTAGCTGACAATCGGTTTCGATAAAAAGAAATTTGATTTGTTAGCTACTTTTTGTTTTATAGTATTTGTAGCGGTCTACCACTTCCCGTACATATTTGTATGTTTCCGTACCACGTAGATAGCCGTGTTTACATACAGGATCGTTGTAATACTTCGGATCGCTTTTTAGTTTGATAAACTCTTCTACATTGTCGTTCCAGATTTTGGGGTTCTTTCCATACTTCTCGGCCAGTCGCTGTGCATCGTATACATGACCGATACCGGCATTGTAAGCAGCAAGTGTAAATTTTACCACCTCTTCCGGATCCGTTATCTCGGAGAATCCGTTTCTAAATCGCTTTAGTATCTCAACACCTCCTTTAATGGATGTTTCCGGATTCAAGACATCTTGCCTCGACATGCCAATTCCTTTAGCTGTACGAGGCATGATGCCCATAACTCCTTCTGCTCCGGCCCAAGATGCTGCTTGGGGCTTGAAGCGTGATTCTTGATATCCGATCGATGCAATCAATTGCCATTCCCAACCTAAGTTTGAAGCATACTTTTTAAAGTATTTATCAAAAGGAGAAATCATTCCGTTGAGAATGGGCAATACCTCATAGTCATCGGGTAGTTTGCTCAGCTCGAAGTAGCGCTTTACAATAGCTTTGTAGCGAGTTGTATTCTTATTCTTCTCAAACCAGCTGTTGATTGAATCGGCCAATACGGGCGAATTTTTCGATACGGCCCATGAAGAGCGTTGCGGAAAACTCACTTTGAGGTCTACATCAATATTCTTGTAGTAAGTTTTGTTTAATCTGGCAATCAGGTCGTCGCTGACAGTATATTTGATTTGCCCCAACGACACCATCTCGATAAGGTCTTCTGTGGTGATTGTATCCTTTTCGACGTCTTTGATAATGATGCCACCACCCAGTTCACTGTTTAAGTTTTTGAGTCGTTCGTGGTGTTTTGTGTCGTGCTTTACGTATACCTCTTTGCCAATTAGTTCTGTTACGTCTTTAAGTAGCGTATCTTTCTTTTCGTTACGCTGTACCAATACTTGGCTCGTTACAATCTCTCGCCCGCAATAAATAACCTTATTCTTGAGCTGATTGGTTACGGGGATGTTGTACATAACAACGTCGCCTTCTCCATTCAAAAGCATTTCGGTTAGTTTTGTCGGGTTTTCGGCTACTTTGACATTGAGTTTGAGGCCATGACTGTCTGCAAAGTCTTGCATCATTTCATACTCATAACCCATAGGCTGCATTTTGTACTGAAAGTACGAAACAGAGCTGTATAAAGTGATGGCCGTGATTTCGCCTTGAGCTTTAATTTGGTCAAAATCTGAAAAAGAGGTTTCTTCCTCTTGTTGCTGATCTTTCTTCTCAGCTTGCTTGTTTTGACAAGCAGCCAACGAACAGATTAGCGAAAGAAAAAGAAAACCAGATCGGAAGAGCACACGTCTGAACTCCAGTCACTCCGGAGACTCTCGTATG
>CAMTPD010000335.1 GCA_947074265.1 uncultured Porphyromonadaceae bacterium | reverse complement strand
CAAGCCGCTTACAATTCCCCATCATACATTAATATAAAACCATGAATAGATTACATACTGTAATCTATTACTCTGTTAAACGCATTAGATTGAAATACATCAGGATTGTCTTTTCATCGTTCTTATCGCACTCTACACTCTTAAGGATGTCAAAGTCTTCTCGCTTATAAAAAGCCAATGTTCTGGGATTATTGTATGCATCAACCGTAAGAAAGCGACAACCGGTTCTATTATGCGTAATAAAAAGCTGCTTTATATAGTTCAATAAATCTTTACCGTGTTGATTACTTTGATGATTGATAGACACTGCAAATCTACCAATCTTCACAGCAGGATAACTAGAGAAACTTTTCCCTTGTTTGTCTAGCAATTGTATTTGTTTGAATCGTTTATACTTTCTGTTACTTGCAAAATTCCCAATTGTAATTTTATCATTTAGCAAACTAAAAAAGGCGACCGTTTCTTCGTTATTCTCATAAACATATGTAGTTGCAAGTAACTGCTCAGCTAGTCGTTTCGCATCGTTATAAAAGAAGTCATTCAAGTCTGGGTCTCCACAATCAAATGGTTTAAGTTGAGTCTCTACAGTAAGTCGTATTAGTTTAAGGTCTTCCATTTTAAAACTGAGCTAGGTTTGCAATCTTGTTATAACTATCCTTTATCTCATCTTTCTTTGACTGAGGAATTTTATTTTTATCGTCTGCTTTTATTTTTTCTTTAAACAGTGAAGCAGCTCTCCCTTTGAGAATAGGAGTTTCTTTTATAGGTCGTGCCATGACAATATTACATTTAGATGATTAATAAACAAAGATATAACTTTTTCAGGCTAAACAATACGAAACAAATCATATTGAATATTATAAACGTAAAACAGCCATTCACAACTTATTGTCGCAAATGGCTGTCTTCAATTATATCTGTAAAGATTATTGTCTTGGTTCAACAACCGAGAACGGTTCGTATGGAGAGAGATTGAAGGTAAAGTTACCGTTCGAATCTGTTCCATTCTGCCCTTTCACGTGCGCACGCACGGTATATTTAGCTTTCGGATTGTAGTTGTCTACTTTCACGTGATACAAGAACGTTTTCGTTTTGTTGGTTCCACGGAACGTATCGGCTAGTCCGTCATGTACATCTTCCGAGATCACGTTGCCGTTTTCAAGCAATTCAACTTTGCTTATCTCCAAGAAATTGTCGCCGCCTGTAAAGTAGTATCCGGCAATTGCTCTACCGTTTGCATATACTTTTTCGGTAACATCAAATTCCATCGGAGTTGTTTCTGTTTTCACCATCTCTGGAGTCCACTTTCCGGTAATGTATCCACCCGGACGATAGTAGTCGACCTTCAAGACATCTAGTCGAGGAAGCGACTCATCCAATCGCTCGCTAAACTCTGCAAAGTCTTTTTGATCACCTTCGGTCCATCCTATCTCGGCTACACCAAGCAAACGTGGAAAGTTATTTACATTGATATCTTTCACCTCTTGCGGAACCGCCGGCCACATATTAGCCTGCACACCAAGCACGTATTTTGCTTGTTCCGGAGACAATCCGGCTGTTGGATTGTAATTATAAATACGCTCCATCGAGTTGATATTCGGATAAGCTAAGTCGCACATTGTACCGTCGTTACGATCGGCTTGCGTGATGTCGAAATACAAATGCGATGCCGGTGTTGCCACTGTATAGAAGCCATTTTGCGCCGATTTGGTAATCGCATCCGCTCCAAGCCAAGACATAATGGCTGTTTCTTTTGTTAGGCTTTCGTGATGCTCCAAAATATCGTTCCATCCAATTGGCTTTTTACCTTTCGATGCAATGATATTCGATACTCGACCTACAAAATAGTTTTGCAAATCGCCCACTCCCTTCATACCATTTTCCTTCATGTATGCTTGGATATGTGGCTCCTTTTCCCAGAAGCGATGCATAACTTCGTCGCCACCGAAGTGAATGTATTCGCCCGGAAACAACGCTGCAATCTCAGTAAACACACCATCAAGAAACGTATATACTTCTTCCTTCGACGGGTCTAGCGTATTTGGTGTAAACTGATTGCCCCAATATCCCCATGCCGAACAGAATGGGAAGACATAGTTTGGCGTGTGGTTGTTGTTTACTCCCAGCTCAGGATATACCAACAACGTAGGCCAACTGTGACCCGGCACATCAATTTCGGGAACAATTGTAATGTGGCGCGCAGCCGCATAATCAACAATCTCTTTGATTTGCTCTTGCGTATAGAAGCCACTACGCTCGGCTGGTTGGTTTTCGCTTTCGTGAAACTCGGTTGCGATAGGCGAAGTCAACTTCGGATACTTCTTGATCTCGATACGCCAGCCTTGGTCGTCGGTAAGGTGCCAATGAAACGTATTCATTTTATAAAGCGCCATCACATCAAGGTATTTCTTGATCACGTCAACACCATAAAACGTACGGCTTACGTCTTTCATATATCCTCTCCAACCAAATCGTGGTTTGTCGGTGATCGAAACACATGGAATCTCCCATGCAACCGACTTAACCGTACCAACGTTTTCGATTTGCTCCGGTAGCAGTTGACGTAGTGTTTGTGTTCCGTAGAAAGCACCTTTGGTATTAGACGCACGTATCGTAATTTTATTTGGAGTTACGTCAAGCTTGTACCCTTCCGCTCCTAAATCTTTTAGCGATGCATCGTAAATGATTTCGATTGGTTGTGCTTTTCCGTTGGTAGTTACATCACATTTGTAACCTGTCGACTGGCGAATAAGTGCAGCTAATAGCTCGGCACTTTGCTCAAATTGCTTATCGGTAGCAATCGCCACCTTCTTATTCAATACAAAGTTACCCGTGTTTTCCTGCACCTGAAGTGGCTTTGGAATTACATTGATCGCAGCAAGATCGCTCACCGCGCAGCTCATTAGCATAGCCAACGAACATGTAACAAAAAGTTTGTTTTTCATCGATACTGATTTATTGTTGTTATTCGAGTTTGGCTTTATATTTAAAATAGTATAATATAGTTCAAATATAATAAATAATAGTTTTTAAGCAGCGTATTACTATCTTCTTTTTACAATAAGCCCGATACAACATTTAATTTTTTTTTTCTACGTAGGCAATAGAAACCATACAAATAGGCTCGTTTTACTAG
>CAMTPD010000334.1 GCA_947074265.1 uncultured Porphyromonadaceae bacterium | reverse complement strand
ACTCTTTTCCAGCGATGCCAAACAAAGCCGTTTCGGAATCGAACCGGACGGAGACGTTTGGACACCGCTTCCACCGTCGTCTAACCTAGCCATGCAAGGAGCCAATTTGATCTTCAACCTTTCGGCCAGCAACGAAGTCAGCGGTAAGCACACCGACCTCGAAGAACTCATTCGCCAACAATCGGCACGTTGTGTATGCGGATACGTATATGCCTCTGCCGGATACGGAGAATCAACAACCGATCTTGTCTTTGCAGGAAAGGGAATGATTGCCGAAAACGGTTCTTTGCTCAATCAAGACAACCGCTTCGACCGAAACGAAAAACTCCTGATTGCAGAGATAGACCTGCAACGCCTCGAAGCCGAGCGCATCCGTCGCAACTCCTTTACCGAAGCATTGGCCGTGGTAAAGAATCCGACTCCGCAAAGCCGTACGACCGTTATACTTCCCGATGCAACCGTTACAAAACTTACACGCAGCATCAATCCGCGTCCGTTTGTTCCTTCCGACCGTGAAATGAACATGCGCTGCGAGGAGATCTTCAGCATTCAAACATCGGGACTAGCCAAACGCATGCTACACACCCATGCACACAGCATGGTGGTAGGTATTTCGGGCGGACTAGATTCGACACTCGCATTGCTGGTTTGCGCAAAAACGTGCGATTTGATCGGCATAGACCGTTCGCGCATTCTGGGTATTACCATGCCCGGATTCGGCACAACAGACCGTACGTACAACAATGCCATCCAACTGATGAAAGACCTTGGGGTTACCATCAAAGAGATTAGCATTCGCGACGCATGCGAGCAACACTTTAAAGACATCGAACACGATGCGTCTATCCACGATGTAACGTACGAAAATACCCAAGCCCGCGAGCGCACCAAGATATTGATGAACATGGCCAACAAACACGGCGGCATGGTAATCGGTACGGGCGACTTGTCGGAACTAGCTTTGGGATGGGCTACCTACAACGGCGACCAAATGTCGATGTACGGAGTCAATGCCGGAATACCGAAAACGCTGGTACGCTATCTTGTGAAATGGGTAGCCGACACGCAAGTAGACGAAGTATCGCGCCATACATTGCTCGATATCATCGACACACCGGTAAGCCCGGAGTTATTGCCTGCCGATGAAGACGGTTCCATCGCACAGAAAACAGAAGACATCGTAGGTCCGTACGAACTACACGACTTCTTCCTTTACTACGTGCTACGCTTGGGATACACCCCACGCAAGATCTTCTTCCTGGCAACGCAAGCATTCGACGGCACCTTTACGCAACACATCGTTGCCAAATGGCTCGTCACCTTCTTGCGTCGCTTCTTCAACCAGCAATTCAAACGCTCCTGCATGCCCGACGGACCTAAAGTTGGCTCCATCAACCTATCGCCACGCGGCGACTGGCGCATGCCAAGTGATGCATCTTCCGCATCCTGGCTGCACGAAGCAGAAGCTATCTTGAAAGAAACAGAAAGCAACTAAAGCTTGATACAACAACGGCTCATAACGGATACACCATCCCTTATGAGCCGTTCTTCTTTTCAACCATTTCTAAAAGTGAAAGCCAATTCCTTTTAGATCGTAAACAGCCTCATTCCAAGAGCTACTTAAACAAACAGCTTATTGTATTGCTTCAATTTTGTGTATCATTTATCCGATTGATGAGCAGGAAGTATCTTTTGCTCGAAAACAGCCCTTTTTTAGCTAGATGAGTTTAATTTATGGCAAAGAAGAATCTGATATTTTGTAGCGAAATAAGCCGTCGTTGATTACGAAAAAGAAAACTGCTCGGCGGTGATTTGAAAAGGGATGATGAAAATGAAAGCGATCTATTGAAAAGAAAAACAAATTGAATGAGCGAAGTCCCCAATGCTTGCCTTTGCCTATACAAGACCTTACAGAGGTACATGTACACGAGTCTCATGGGGTTAAGAGCAAATAGTTACTGCGGTGAGTGAAAAAAGTTTTCACGAAGAGTGTTTAGCGTTACCGTTATAAATGAATTCACTCTTCGTTATAACGGAAAACAGTCTTCGTTGAAACCGTAAAACGTCTTCACCAAAAGCTGCCGAGCGATTAAAAAAAGGGGCCCGGCGTTTACATAAAAGGTAGGCAGCATTTTGGAGTATTCAAATTAGCCTTTTTACCATCAAAAACACCAAGTTTCATGAAAAACAGCCATCATTTTAGGCAATTTACCCCATTCCATCGATAGAAAAAGAAATCGATGAAGCTGAAAATCCGATTTTCTGAACTTGAAAAAACAACTAAATCAGACAAACTAGCAAGCAAAAACCACATAAATAGCACAAAATACAGCCACAGAAACCATCTCTGCTATTTACGAAAATCAGTACTTATTGTAAATAATACGAATCAGTGATTAATGATACTAATTAATTATGTTTGTGAATTGCTGTTGATTGGTTGAACACCTTCTAGCTTACCACCTAACACCATTACAACCTGCTTATTAAAGGTTTAACATTACTCGTTATTCGGATTTTAGCACCTAAGAAAAAATAATTAGAGTCCAACATTAAACCAGTAAATTATGATTTGTAAAACAAAAAATCAGAGTTCAACTGCTCGTTCGTATTATTTGTTTCGTTGTGATTCAAACATAATTAATTCAATAGCCCGAATATAAGAGATTTCATATCCATATTTATTTTGGATATCATTCACAAAAAGATCTATTTTATCTTTGTTTTTTTTATTCCCGAAAATATCAAGGACTATTTTATGAATCTTATTTGTATATGCTTTGTAAGCATCAATCGTTCCATATTTATCTGGATTATATCTTTCTAAACGCGTAATATATAAGCATATCCTGCTGTCCCAAATGGGATATTTATTCGGATTTACAAAATGAAGCATCTTAGACATACCAACAATTGAGTTGTTTATTTTCCCTTTTAAAGTTTCATAATCACAATCATCTAAATCTTCACAACCTTTCGCTTTATTAAGGATTTCCGCAATCTTATTAAAGGAAATATCATCTCTTTTATCTTTTAGCGTTGTTGGCATCCATCCATAAGTGAATTGTGCTGCAATAATAGCATGATGAGCTTCAATATTTTCTATATCTAGAAACTTAATAAACTCTTTGTAGGAG
>CAMTPD010000333.1 GCA_947074265.1 uncultured Porphyromonadaceae bacterium | reverse complement strand
ACCTATTAATACTGAATTTTCAAACTTAAAATCTACTATCTTTGTGTATCATATTTAGCAAGAACCCATAATCAGCATGTTTCATTCATTCAAGCAGGTAATTACCCCAAGCGATCTACCCGATCAGTTCACCTATCCGTTTCATTACACCCCTCACCCGCTTTGCATCACTGCAGCGCAGGATGTTCAAGCTCTGCTTGCAACAAAAGAAGAGTGGAAAAAAGAACTGGATAAAGGAAAGATGTTTGGTGTACTCGTCGTTGAAACAAGCAACGGAGAGATTGGATATTTAGCTGCTTTTTCGGGCAATCTTGCACACTCCAACCAGCACGCATTCTTCGTTCCACCAGTATATGACTTGCTTCAACCCGACGGCTTCTTTAAAATAGAAGAAGAGCAGATCTCGCAGATAAACCGTCAAATCAAAACCATTGAAACAAGCAGCGAATACATCGCTTTACAACAATCTTTGGATACAACATCAACGTATGCTGCTACAGAAGTTGCTAAGGCTAAAGACACATACAAGGCAGCAAAGCGAGAACGCGAACTCTTGCGTAGTACCCAACAGAACGAAGCAGAATTGGCAGCGATGGTAAAAGAAAGTCAGTACCAAAAAGCCGAGATAAAACGACTAGAGAAACGTTTTAAGGACGAAATAGCAGCTATACAACAAAAGCTCACCTTATTTTCTACACGAATAGAAGAGTTGAAGCAAGAACGAAAGACCCGCTCAGCTCGTCTGCAACAGCAACTATTCGATCAGTTTCAGTTATTAAATGGCAACGGCGAAACAAAAGGATTGTGCGCTATCTTCGAATCGACTGTACAAAAAACACCTCCTGCCGGAGCTGCCGAATGTGCCGGACCGAAACTATTGCAGTATGCATATCTCAATCACATGAAGCCGCTTGCTATGGCGGAGTTTTGGTGGGGTGATTCTCCGAAAACAGAAATCCGAAAACATGGCCTTTATTATCCTGCTTGCAAAGGAAAATGCGAACCGATACTTGGCCACATGCTCAAAGGTCTTGATGTAGAAGCAAATCCTCTGCTCAAAGATTCGGAAACCTTTATACCCGATATAGTCTTCGAAGATGAATGGATCGTGGCTGTCAATAAGCCGGCCGGCATGCTCTCAGTACCCGGAAACACAGAGCAAACTTCTGTTTTTTCGTGGGCTGCTCGCACCTATCCCCAGGCTACCGGACCTTTAATTGTACACCGCCTCGACATGGCAACATCGGGTATTTTGCTCATTGCAAAAACAAAGGAGGTACACAAAGCTTTGCAAGCTTTATTTGCCGGACGTAGTATAACCAAACGCTACGTTGCAATTCTCGATGGTGATGTTACCAAGCAATCAGGAGTAATAAATCTACCTATCTGTCTTGATCCTACAGATCGTCCTCGACAAATGGTAAGCCATGAATTCGGAAAGAATGCAGTTACTAAATATGAAGTTCTAGCTCATAAAGATCATACGACTCGTATCGCTTTTTATCCTATTACAGGACGTACACATCAATTGCGTGTACATGCTGCTCACATTGAAGGACTCAATGCTCCGATCAAAGGAGACGAACTATATGGACAAAAGGCTGATCGATTGCATTTGCATGCAGCGTATCTAGAGTTTACACACCCGATAACCCAACAACGTATTGTACTTGAAACTAAAACACCTTTTTAATTCTGAATTATGAGTAATATTGAACAAGAAAAAAGAACAGTAGAGTTAATGATCAGACTTTATTGCTCAAAGAAAGAAGGCAATAAAGAATTGTGTGCTCAATGCCTAGAACTTCTCGATTATGCCATGACTCGCTTATCAAAATGTCCGTTCGGTGAAAAAAAATCTACTTGCCGATTATGCACTGTTCACTGCTACAAACCATTGATGCGCTCTAAGATGCGTGAAGTAATGCGCTACTCAGGCCCAAGAATGCTTTTTTACAATCCCACAGCTGCAATAAGACATTTAATTAAAGAGTTTCTTTTAAAATAATCTCGCCATACTACGATCTCTATCAGCCTAGGCACAACATCTATAACGACCTGATTACCAATACATAAAAACCATGCATGGTTTTTGCAAAAACCTTACTTACTTTTAGGAAAAACCTCGTTTACTTTTTTTCAAAACCTTATTAGGTTTATTTTACAACTAAACAAGCTTATTTTTTAGACCTTTTTACGCCTTTTTCGGCTTATCTCCTTCTTGTAAATCATTAAACTTATCCTATTTTCATTTTGAAAGTGTTTTATCTCAACGACTTCTATTTTGTAAATAAGAAGATTTCCTATATTTGTATTTTCAATAAAATAGACAAAAACAAGAAATATATTAAATAACGATTCGATAGGCTGACCTTTAGATAATCGAACAATAATAATATAATTATATACCATGCGAAAATTCACATTTGGAATTATTCTTTGCAGTTTCGCGCTGCAAAGCTTTGCCGCACAAGAAGTACTGGACGGGTTCTACTACAAAACCGAACAGGCTCCTGTAGGAAACGAGTGGGAATCTCCCGAGAATCTTGCTTTAAATAAAGAGCAACCACGTGCCTACATTTTCCCATTCGAGAGCGTAGAAAGTGCTCGTAAAGTATTGCCGGAAAATAGCACTTACTGGGTATCCTTGAATGGAGACTGGGATTTCAACTGGGCTCCAGATCCGGACTCTCGCCCTAAAGACTTTTATTTGGAAGAATACAACACTTCTTCGTGGGACAAGATACCGGTTCCTTCAAACTGGAATATCCAAGGTATCCAATCCAATGGTGATCAAAAATATGGTGTGCCTATTTATGTTAACCAACCTGTTATCTTCAAACACAGTGTAAAGGTAGATGACTGGCGTGGTGGCGTTATGCGTACTCCTCCCGAAAACTGGACTACATTTAAACATCGCAATGAAGTGGGTTCGTACCGCAAGGAGTTTGATATTCCACAAGACTGGGACGGACGCGAGGTGTTTATTAGTTTCGATGGTGTCGATTCATTCTTCTACCTTTGGATCAACGGCAAGTATGTAGGTTTCTCTAAGAACTCTAGAAACACAGCAAACTTCAACATTACTCCTTACCTAAAGAACGGAAAAAACACCGTTGCAGCCGAAGTATAACGCAGCTCTGA
>CAMTPD010000332.1 GCA_947074265.1 uncultured Porphyromonadaceae bacterium | reverse complement strand
CGAGATTCTCCGGAGTGACTGGAGTTCAGACGTGTGCTCTTCCGATCTCCAATGGATCACTTGCAATCACATCTGATATTCGCAATTTAGACAAGAAGAAGGTTAAAGACTATAAAGTTGTTTATTCGCTTTATGCAAATGAGTTATACTCGGACGAAAACACTCCTGTAGGAGATGCTATTGCTACAGCAACTGTAACAGAGGTTGCTCCGGGCAAAGAGGTTGAAGCTGACAAGGTTGTTCTACAGGTAAACAACCCGAACAAATGGTCGGCCGAAGCTCCATACCGATATACACTTGTAGCCGAATTAAAAGACAAAAAAGATAAAACCATTGATGTAACCTCTACTATTGTTGGTTTCCGTGAAGTAGAAATAAAAGATACTCCTGCCGAAAAAGATGAATTCGGACTAGCCGGACGCTACTACTATGTAAACGGCAAGCCGGTTAAGTTGAAAGGTGTAAACCGCCACGAATCGAATCCGGCGACAGGACATGTTATTTCTCGCGACCATATGCAAGAAGAAGTGATGTTAATGAAACGTGCCAACATCAACCATGTGCGTAACTCACACTACCCTGACGATCCGTATTGGTATTACCTGTGTGATAAATATGGTATTTATCTGGAAGATGAAGCCAATATTGAGTCGCATCAATATTATTACGGAGATGCATCGTTGTCGCATCCGGTAGAATGGAAAAAAGCTCACATTGCTCGTGTAATGGAGATGGTACATGCCAACATCAACAACCCATCTATCGTAATCTGGTCGTTAGGAAACGAGGCCGGACCCGGTAACAACTTTGTGGCAGCATACGATGCTTTGAAAAAAGCGGATGTATCGCGTCCGGTACAATACGAGCGTAATAACAGTATCGTGGATATGGGGTCTAACCAATATCCTTCTATCGCTTGGACTCGTGGTGCCGTGAAAGGAAACTACGACATCAAGTACCCGTTCCACATTTCTGAGTATGCTCACTCGATGGGGAATGCTTGCGGTAATCTCGAAGATTATTGGGAAGCAATCGAATCTACCAACTTCTTCTGTGGTGGCGCTATTTGGGACTGGGTAGATCAATCAATGTATAACTACGATCCTAAAACAGGCGACAAATACTTAGCTTATGGCGGAGACTTTGGAGATACGCCGAATGACGGACAGTTTGTTATGAACGGTATTGTTTTTGGTGACTTGGAACCTAAGCCTCAGTATTATGAAGTAAAGAAAGTATACCAACATATCGATGTAAAACCTATCGATATTCAAAAAGGAACTTTCGAGCTGTTCAACAAATACTACTTCAAGAACTTATCTGATTATCAAATCAAATGGGCACTTTACGAAGATGGTAAAGAAATTGAATCAGGCAACCTTCAACCGCAAACCCTTGATGCACGCAAACGCACTACCATTACTGTGCCGTATCAATTAGGGAAGCTAAAAAATGATTCGGAGTATTTTGTAAAAGTTCAGTTCCTATTGAACGAAAAACAACCATGGGCTGATAAAGGATTCCCTCAAGCTGAAGAACAAATTCTGATCAAAGAGGCAGGTACACGTCCGGCTATTGCAGAGGTGGCAACCACTGGAGGTAACCTTGAATTGCTAAAAGCTGACGCAAACATTCAAACCGTAAAAGGGGATAACTTCGAAGTGAAGTTTGACACAAATACCGGTACGATCTATAGCCTTACTTATGGCAACGAAACCATTATCGCACCAGGCAACGGACCGAAACTAGATGCGTTGCGTGCGTTTGTAAACAACGACAACTGGTTCTACTCTCCTTGGTTCGATCGCGGATTACACAACTTGGTACACAAAACGACCAATCGGAGTGTATACATAGATAAAGACAAAAAAGATAAGAGCAAACAAAAAGTTGTTCTGGCTTTCACTGTAGAGTCACAAGCACCTAATGCAGCGAAAATACATGGAGGCACTAGTTCGGGGAAAAACTCGATTGAAGAGCTAACCGATAAAACCTTCGGACCAAACGACTTTAAGTTTACGACAAATCAAATCTGGACAATCTATCCGGACGGATCAGTAGAATTGCAGTCAAATATCTCTTCTAACAATCCGAGCATGGTACTTCCTCGCCTTGGCTATGTAATGACGGTACCTCAACAGTATGGTAACTTTACGTATTACGGAAGAGGTCCTATCGACAACTATGCCGACCGTAAGTCTGGTCAGTTTATAGAGGAACACCAATCTACCGTGGCTGGTGAATTTGTAAACTTCCCTAAACCTCAAGACATGGGTAACCATGAAGATGTGCGTTGGTGTGCGTTGACAAACAATGCAGGTAACGGTGCAATCTTTGTTGCTACAGATCGTTTGTCTGCTTCGGCGCTTCAATATTCGGCGCTTGATATGATCATGGCTCCGCATCCTTACCAACTACCAAAGGCCGGAGACACATATCTTCACTTGGATCTTGGTGTAACCGGACTTGGAGGTAACAGTTGCGGACAGGGTGGTCCATTGAATGAAGATCGCATCTATGCAAGCAATCATAATATGGGCTTCATCATTCGTCCGGCTCAAGCACAACAGGCTTTGGCATCAACTGCAAACGTTTCGGCTTCGGGTGAACTGCCTATTTCTATAACTCGCAGTCGTGCCGGTGTAGTAGAAATAGCATCCCTAGATCAAGATGCGCCAATCCTATACACCATCAACAATGGCAAAAAGCAAGAATACACAGGCGCGATCACGCTTCGCGACGGAGGTGCTGTAAAAGCTTGGTATAAAGAAAAACCACAGCTAGTAGCTGCGGCTCAGTTTGAAAAGATAGAAGGTATCCAAACCGAAGTAATCTTTTCTAGTAGTCAAGAAGTGGGCGAAGGAGATGGTAAGAATCTAACCGATGGCGATCCAAATACCTATTGGCATACGATGTACTCAGTTACCGTAGCGAAATACCCACACTGGGTAGATTTGGATGCGGGAGAGGCGAAAGCAATTAAAGGCTTTACATTCCTTCCTCGCCAAAGTGGAAATAACGGTCGCATTAAGGATTATACAATTCATGTAAGCCAAGACGGTAAAGAGTGGGGAGAACCAATTCACAAAGGTACATTCGAAAACAGTAGATCGGAAGAGCGTTGTGGAGGGAAAGAGAGTACGTC
>CAMTPD010000331.1 GCA_947074265.1 uncultured Porphyromonadaceae bacterium | reverse complement strand
AGAACAAAACTGGGAGCAACTCAAACTAAAGGAAAAAGACGGAAACAAGCGTGTACTCGACGGTGTACCACAAGCACTACCGGCATTGGTAAAGGCATATCGCATTCAAGATAAAGCTCGCAACGTTGGGTTCGACTGGGAAGAACGTGATCAGGTTTGGGACAAAGTGAACGAAGAAATTGGAGAACTTCGCACGGAAATAAGTAAGATGGATCACGACAAAATGGAAGGAGAATTTGGCGACTTATTGTTTAGCATCATCAATGCTGCTAGGTTGTATAAAATAAATCCAGACAATGCACTTGAACGCACCAATCGTAAATTTATTCAACGCTTCACCTATCTCGAAGAGCGCACTATTCAACAAGGTAAATCCCTAAAAGACATGTCTCTTGATGAGATGGAAGCCATTTGGCAAGAAGCCAAACAGTATGATAAGTAACAAACGAAACAAAGGGAATTTAGCCTATAGATGCAGCATTCAAACCAATGCTTGCATCTATACTAAAGATTAGACATACGATTTGTGAGTAAAATATCACTATTACAATTACACACCTTATTTTTGCAACAAAAACAAAAGGGGAACCGACTCACGTCGCTTCCCCTCCCTTAACTTAAACGCCAAAACTAAATCTAAACAAAAAACACAAATAATGACAATATTGATATTATTAATCATTTCTATTTTTTGTAGCACCTTTCTTATCAGGATTAGCCATTTTACCGCGCATTAGCATCGCTGCAAACTTAACTTCTGCCCTTTGGTATTTAAAAAGTTTTTCGGGTGAAAGGATTTTCTCAAATTTCTTATAGTAGTCCTTCTCCAACTTAATCTCTTGTATTTTCAACTCAAAGTTTTCATCAATGAGTCGCTTATATTCCGCCTCCGAAACATCTTCAGATTTGGAGTGAGCTGCTTGTCGCAATTCACGTTTATAAGACTTCCAAAGTTCAAATTTTTTCTTTTGCAACTCTTCACTAAGAGGTATAAATGTAGCTGCTTCGTCAGGAGTAAGTCCCATTTCTGCGGTAATATACGCATTACGTTTTGCCCAAAAAGATTGGTCATCTTCCTGCATCCTTGGTCTCGGCCCGTGAGCATTCTGCCCCAGTACCGCTGTCAGGTTAACTACAAGAGCAAATATAAGGAAAAATATTTTATTCATGCAAACAATATTTAATTTTTTATTCAAAAAAGTTGATTCCTGCATTCAATACAGTACCTCCATAGCTCTCTTCAATGTACTGAATATACACATCTTCTTCGCTTTGTTGGTCCTGAAAATCAATAGTATTAACATGTGTAGACGCTATCAAGGTACTATCACTTGTAACCGACTTGGAGCCGATATCCCCACCCACTAAAATTTTTATAAAAAATATCAATCCTGCAAACATTGCAGCCATATACAACCACGGTTGTACACGTTGAAATAACGACACTTTCTTAGCTTCGGGAATTTCCATTTCTGGAAGCATATTCATCGTACGCTCGGTAAGTTGCTCAAAGTATCCTTCGGGCACTTTAAAGGAGTTGCCTCTACCGAATTGCTTGTCTTTATCTTCGAATGACCCCATATGAAACTATATTTATTTTACTATTTGACAATTAAAAAAGGAAATGGTTTAATCTTTTTCCGAAAGTTGATCTTCTATTTTCTTCACTGCATGATGATACGATGCTTTGAGTGCCCCTACAGAGGTTCCCAATACATCGGAAATCTCTTCGTATTTCATTTCATCATAATAGCGCATGTTAAAAACGAGTCGTTGCTTTTCGGGCAAAGTAAGTACGGCTTTTTGAAAACGTACCTGAGCCTCATCGCCGTCGAAGTATTCATCGCTCTGCAAGCGTTCGAGTAGAAAGTGGTCTACATCATCGATCGAAACATTATTTTTGGCACGTTGTTTATTCAAAAAGGTGATGCATTCGTTTACTGCAATTCGATAAAGCCAGGTAGACAACTTCGATTCCCCTCTGAAGGTTTCGAGGCTAAGCCAGGCTTTTAAGAATACGTTCTGAAGCAAGTCGTCGGCATCTTCGTGGGTAAGAACCATTTTACGGATTTGCCAATACAGTTTTTCGCCGTAAATGCTTACCAGTTGAGCAAAGGCCTCACGACGCGTATCTTCATTGCGTAAGTTGTCGATTATATCGTCTTCACTTATGTTTCGCATTTAATCTAATTTGGAGTAAATATAAAAAAAATAGTATCTACATTCGCATTCTTACAAATTAAGTAATACACTATGAATATCGAACCTATAAATATTGAGACTATTCTAACCGCATTTGGTTTAACCATGATTGCGGGATTATCTACAGGTATCGGAAGTATTATGGCTTTTGCCACAAAACATACCAATACCAAGTTTCTTTCTACCGCTTTGGGCTTTTCTGCCGGCGTGATGATGTACGTATCCTTTATGGAAATGATGCCCGAAGCACTGCACGCACTCAGCGAAAAGTTTGGCGAGAAAACGGGAACCTTTTATCTACTCCTGGCATTCTTTGGCGGCATGGGAGTCATTACACTGATCGACTTTCTGGTTCCGGAAGATGAAAACCCGCACGAAGTACATGTAGTAGAAGACATGCGCAAGAAATCTTCACTAAAGCGTACCGGTTTTATGGTCGCACTTGCCATTGGTATACACAACTTTCCCGAAGGGATTGCCACATTTACCTCGGCACTCAACAGTATGGAACTTGCCATTCCCATTACGTTTGCCATTGCAATACACAATATACCCGAAGGAATTGCCGTAGCCGTGCCATTGTATCAAGCAACCGGCGACAGAAAGAAAGCCTTTTGGTACTCCTTCCTTTCGGGCATGGCAGAACCAATTGGTGCATTGATCGCTTTTGCGTTCTTACTTCCATTCTGGAACCCGATTATCAACGCCTTCGTACTAGCAGCCGTAGCCGGGATCATGGTATTTATTTCGCTCGACGAACTACTACCAAGTGCTGAGAAATACGGAGAGCACCATTTATCCATCATTGGTGTAGTAAGCGGAATGGCAGTAATGGCAGTAAGCTTGTTCCTTTTTATATAACAGAAAACAAGCATCAAAATACAAAACGTCCCGATAGATCGGAAGAGCACACGTCTGAACTCCAGTCACTCCGGAGAATCTCG
>CAMTPD010000330.1 GCA_947074265.1 uncultured Porphyromonadaceae bacterium | reverse complement strand
GAGATTCTCCGGAGTGACTGGAGTTCAGACGTGTGCTCTTCCGATCTGGTATTGCCACCGGTATCTTTCGGACAACAAAACATCGGACAGTTTAAATTGCCTTTCTGCGTGCATACGCGCTATCAAACACAATATGCAATCTTGCGCGATTGGGTTGAATCTCTGTCGAAGCAGGGTTTTAACAAGTTACTTATTCTCAACGGTCACGGTGGTAATTCGTTTAAGAATATGGTGCGCGACTTGGCTTTTGACTATCCTAACTTCTTGATTGTGGTATCGGATTGGTTTGCGATTACACCTCCGCCCAATTTGTTTGTTCATGCAGGCGAACATGCATGCGAGGTGGAAACTTCTTTGATGTTGCATTATTATCCCGAATTGGTACGAATGGAGGTTGCCGGAACGGGCGAAAGTTTGCCGTTTAAAAGCGAAGAGCTGAACAAGAAAACAGGATGGACACCGCGCGACTGGTCGGCCGTATCGAAGGATACCGGCATCGGAAACCCAGCGGAAGCAACTGCCGAGAAAGGCAAGATCTATAGCAACGTGATTACAGATCGTATTGAGAAACTTCTTTACGAGCTGATCTCGGACAACATCTATTATACCACGCTTAAGTTATAACTGTAAAATAAGAACCATGAAACTAAAACACATTGCAGGCATCGCTCTGCTGCAATCTTTTGCGACTTTTTCTTTTGCACAAATTAATCTTCCATCTGTTTTTACCGACCATATGGTGTTGCAGCAAAATAGTGAGGCGGCAATATGGGGCTGGGGGAATGCGTCGGAAACCGTGCGCATTGTAGGAAGCTGGAATACTGCGGATACCATTTCCGTAAAGGCTGATAACTGGGGCAAATGGAGTGGAAAAATAAAGACCTCGGCGGCGGGCGGCCCATATACCGTAGAAGTAATGGGATCGAGCCGCGTGAAACTGAATGATGTAATGCTGGGCGAAGTGTGGCTTTGCAGCGGACAATCCAACATGGAGTGGAGTCACAATCACGATGTCTTTAATAAGGAAGAGGAAATTGCCGCTGCCAATCATCCCAACTTGCGTATTTTCCATATTCCGAAAAGGGGCGACGCTTTCCCGCAAAACGATTGTGCGGCTCAATGGGAGATATCATCGCCCGAGTCGATGCGCCGAACCAGTGCTGTGGGTTACTTCTTTGCCAGAGAGTTGATGCAACAACTCGATGTTCCGGTTGGGATCATCGTTTCGGCATGGGGCGGAACTCCGGCCGAAGTATGGACGCCTGCTCCTTTGATTGAAGCAAACAAAACACTTAGCGAAGCAAAGATCAACCCTACTCCTTGGTGGCCTAATCAACCGGGAGCATTGTATAATCAGATGATTAATCCGGTTGTTCCATACTGTATTGCGGGGAGCATTTGGTACCAAGGTGAGTCGAATCATGAAAATGCATCGAGCTATGGCTTGCTGATGAAAACAATGATTGAAGGATGGCGTAGTGCCTTCGACACGAATTTCCCTTTTTACTTTGTTCAGATTGCTCCTTTTGCTTACAACTCGAAGGCAAATACGCCTGCCCTATTGCGCGAACAACAAGAGCTCGTTGCCAAGCATGTTCCGAATACGGGTATTGTAGTTGTTTCGGATTTGGTAGATGATACGAATAATATTCACCCGAAGAATAAATTGGATGTAGGCAAACGTCTTGCCAATATGGCTATTGCTAAAACGTACAACAAACCGGTTGTGGCAATTGAAAGCCCGTTGTTTGAGTCGGTTACTTTCAAAGGAAACAAAGCCTTTGTCTCGTTTGCCAATCTCAAAGATGGCTTGATGATGGATGGAAAGAAAGTTTCGGCTCTGTCTATTGCCGATGAAGATGGGACGTTTTATCCTGCAACTGCCAAGATTGAGAATGCCACATTGGTGGTATGGGCCAAGGAGGTGAAGAAGCCGGTGGCCGTGCATTATATGTTTGACGATAGCAGCATTGGTAATCTTTTCTCGAAAGAAGGACTTCCGGTTGCGCCTTTCCGCACGGAAGTAGTTCTTACTCCTGCCAATGCCGGTTGGTAAACTAGTATCTGAATCGTTATTATATAGAGCTAAAAAAAGGGCATCCGCATTGGATGCCCTTTCCTATATAGAGAAGTAATGATTACTTACCTTGCTCTAGTTGAAGCGTTTTTGTAGGTTGGTCACAAACTTCAGTTGGGCCGAAGTATTGGATAGGACCTGGATAAACGTATTCAGTGTTGATAGCCCAGTTTTCGCGTTGTGCAGCGAAAGCTTTGAATGGAGCGCCATCAAGAAGAACTAGTGCTTTTTGGATTACTGGTTTCATTTCACCGTGACGACGTTCCATGTTCATCATCATAGTTACAGGAATACCACCAGCGATCCACTGATCAGCAGGAGCTGTAGTGTTACGTACAGATGCCATGTAACCAGTTTTGCCTTCGCCGATTAGGCAAGAAGCTGTGAAACCTAGAGAGTAGCAATAGTCTGCATCGAAGTTAGATGGAGCAGCACAACGACCTTCGTAACCGAAGAAGTGTACTTGAGCAGCGAATTTACCGTTGTATTTGCCTTCTTTCTTCAATTCAGCAAGACGGTTACCTACCATCTCTGCAAGAAGTTTTTCAGTTTCGATCAAAGAAACTTGTACGTTACCGTGTGGGTCACGATCCAATGTCAACTGACGAGCAACACCTTCTGGAAGGCTAGCGTATACAGCAGCATTAACTTCAGACAAGTTAGAGATGATGTAAGCACGTTGTTCTGCTTTGTCAATTGCATTGAATTCTTCTTGGTGGTGTGCCAAGAAATCGTTCAATTCAGAGATAAGCGCTTTCATTGCAGGGATAAACTCGATCAATCCTTCTGGAATAAGAACTGTACCGAAGTTGTTTCCTTGTGCAGCACGAGCAGCGACAGAATCAGCGATGCTGTTTACTACGTCGTCAAGTGAAAGGTTCTTTTGCTCAACTTCTTCTGAAATGATACAGATGTTTGGTTGAACTTGTAGCGCACATTCCAAAGCGATGTGAGAAGCCGAACGACCCATCAACTTGATAAAGTGCCAGTATTTACGAGCTGAGTTACAGTCACGTTGGATGTTACCGATAACTTCTGAGTAAACTTTACAAGCAGTATCAAAACCGAAAGA
>CAMTPD010000329.1 GCA_947074265.1 uncultured Porphyromonadaceae bacterium | reverse complement strand
TTCCGATCTAATAAGGTTCTTCAAAAAACCATATTTAGTTCTCGCAAAGAGTAAATAAGGTTTTCGTGAAGAGTTTGAAAGTTCTCCACGAAGACTATTTTCACTCTCCACGAAGACTGTTTTGCGTTATAGTGAAGAGTGAAAAACGTTTTCATTGAAAACTGTTTTTACGCACGCCGCGTGCTTGTTTTACGCACCGAGCGTGGCGGTTTTCTTTTTCACGAAAACCAATGGACTTAACTCCCCGAGACTGAATTGCAGTAGCCCGAAGTAGGAGAGTTGTGCTCCCAATGCAAGGAGCGCGAGTTGGGCAAAACAAAAAGAAAGGACTTCGAAGTATGAGTTTGAAAAATGTAATCATCCCACGTACATGCTCGTAGAGAAGAGAGAAAGGAGGTAAGAGTAGTGGAGCTTTTTCTTACGATTGTCTACTTTTATTTAAGTTGTTATTTAGTAGCATCTAGTAAGAAAACAGCCCGTTTTACCGCGCAATGAGACTTTGAGATCCGATACTCCCTTTTTTGAGTAATCATCGAAATTTACAATAAGCATAGCAGTAGACCGATTTGAAGAATTAAGACTGAGGAAACGATTTGCACGAAAGAGGAAGCGGTTTACAACGAAAAGGTGGCAAAAGAAAAGGCTCACGACCGAAGCCGTGAGCCTTTGAGTTATTTTACGGTTCCTGCTTTGTAGCCTTCACGGAAGCCGTGTATAAAGTCGTTTATAAAGTTTGGATCGGTTAGTTGTATAATGATCGTTATCACGGCAGAAGTAATTAAAATAAGTTTGATAACCTTTTTAAAGTCTACTCCTCCCGCATGGTTGCGCCACAAACGATCGATACGTGATTGCTCTTTCATCATAACCTTGCTATTTATTTCTGCAGGTTGATAAACGGCATTGCACCGTTGCCGGTAGAAAGAGGCATCTTGCCGTCCCATTTTTCGATGGCTTTGAGTTGGATCAACGCCGGTGTAATCGACTCTTGCATGATGCGGTTGGCATCGGCTTTCCCTTTGGCTGTTGCTACTTCTTTCTCTGCTTCGGCTATGGCAGCCTTCTTTTCGTTTTCAACCTTCAAGGCGTTCTGAACGGCAGTATTCTTTGCGTCGATCGCAGCTTGCAGTACTTCGTTTGGTTTTACCGACGACTGGATGTTGGTAAACGTAAAGCCGCGTTTGCTCATGCGCTCTTTCAGCAATTCTTCTACTTCTTTCTCGAAAGCCGGACGATTGTTGATCAGCGAGTCTGTATCGTATATTCCGGCAATGTCTTTGTAGGCATTCTTTACTTCGGTAAGGATTACCGTGTTTTCAAGTTCCTTGGTCGTCTTGCGGTACTTCAGGAACACCACCTTCGCGTTGTCGCGTTCGATGTAATATTCGATGGTAGGATCGGTTTTGAAGATCGTACCCTTCTTGTCTTGAATGTCGAATGGTTCGTAATCGACAATCTGTGCAAAGGCAGGATATTCAAACAGTTGTTTCATAAAGCGGTTGTATACTACCCAACCTGTTTTTACTTCTGCGTCGTCGACACCACGTTCGCTTCCGGCAAGGTTTACGATAACTCCGGTCTGACCTGAATCGATTCTTTCGATCGCCATCATAGAGAAAATTGCAAATGCAATACCGACAATGATCACAAGGAATGCAATCAGTTTTACAGATAATTGTTTCATATGTTTTTAGTTGTTGTTTATTTCTGATTTATAAAAGTAGAGGCCGGAAGCGCGACTTCGTTGACCAGGTTGGCACGGGTAAAGGGCTGCCATCCGTAACGCACGCTCACGGGCTGTTTTACTTCTTTGGATTTGAGCAATACTTTGTTGCCTTTGGCTTGTGCCGAAGCAGGATGGTAAACACCATCGTTGCCGGCAATTTCAAAACCGATCAAAGTGTTGCCGTCGGTCGGTTGTAACGATGCAGCATTGTTGAAGGTAATTTCCACTTCGTTTGCTTTATATGCAACACGGCTTGGTTCGGGACCGAAGGCTACGAGTTGGTTACGTCCGTAACTGTTTTTCAGCGCCTGCAGTGCCAATCGTTGGCCAATGGGTTGCTTATCGGTAGGGTGCACGTCGAGCGAATCTCCTTTGTCGGAGCTCACCACCATGTACGTATTGGGAACGGTGTGCGAAAGCTTGCGTTGCGAATCGCGAAATCGCGGCCAGCTTGGTCTGTTGAGCGACGAAAGTTGCACGAAGTAAAACGGAAGGTTTTCATTCCAATTGGTACGCCAACTGTCTACGAGTTGGGTAAAAAGTGCTTCGTGAATCTCGATGTTGTGTGCGTTGCTTTCGCCCTGATACCAAAGTACTCCGCGCACGGGATACTTTTGAAGCGGTAGGATACCGGCTTCGAACAAGTAGCATGGCTGGTAGGGATGACGCTGCTCTTTGTATTCCGATTGCTTGATGTTTTTGGCTCCGCGTTCGCGACACCATTGCTGAATCATGTCGTTTTGGGTCCAATCTTTCAGAATGTCTACCAGTTCGTGATTGTATTCAAGGCTTTTGCGGTCGATCCACGATTCGGTATTGGATCCGCCTACGGCATTTAAGATCAATCCTACCGGTACTTGCAAGGAGTCTTGCAGCATTTGTCCGAAGTAGTAAGCAATGGCAGAGAAGTCTGCCGCCGTTGCCGGAGTTGTTTCTTGCCATCCGTTGTTGCGGTAGTATTGCAGGTTGTTGAGCGAATCCATGGTTGCTTTGGGCCATTCTATGTCGTAGGTTTGCCAGCGGGGCTGCATGTTGAGCAAACGGATGTTGGGATTATCAGCTTGTTCGATCGTTTCCTTTCCACCTTTACTTTGCTTGAGCATCCATGCCATGTTGGACTGGCCGGAGCACAACCATACTTCGCCGATCAGGACGTCTTTGAAGCTTTTGGTCTCGTTGTCTGCTTTTACTTGAAGTGTATACGGACCTCCGGCTTTCAAGGGTGGTAATGTCAGTGTCCATTTACCGTTGTCGGGTGTAACGGTTTGCGCTTTCTTGCCGGCTATTTCGATGGATACTTTGCTTCCTTTATTGGCTGTTCCGGATAGGGTAAGCGGCATGTCGCGTTGCAATACCATGTGATCCGAAAACGTGAGCGGAAGAGTGAGTCCTCCGAAGTCACCGGTGATCGAACCGTATACTTGCTTTGCGATGAGCG
>CAMTPD010000328.1 GCA_947074265.1 uncultured Porphyromonadaceae bacterium | reverse complement strand
CGAGATTCTCCGGAGTGACTGGAGTTCAGACGTGTGCTCTTCCGATCTTCGCGGTTACCTTTGTTAAGCTCCAGACTCATGTAAGTTGTTCCGTACAAAACCTTTGTTCCGTCAGGTGAAAGTTTTGCATCGCTCAAACGAGACATATTGTAAAGAATTTCCGGTGTTAGAATACCGTTCTCTACTTTTACGGTTGCCTTTTCTATAATAGGCGCACTCTCGCTCTTGTTGGCTTCAGTGGTACTTCCAGTACCGCATGAAGAGAGAAGTAGGCTACTTGCCATCGCTATTGATCCGATTGATTTCTTCATGTATTTGTATAATTTTTACCGCGAAAATAGTAAAAGTTAACCGAAAGGCCTTAACTTTGCTTTGTAGTTTATTAATTAACAGAATATTCTAACAAAACTTAGCTTTAAACAACTTAATTTTGATTACCATGATGCGGAAATTTGTAACCCCTAAATTGGCTTATTTCATTGTTGCAGCATTTATTTTGATCTCTTGCGGAGAGAAAAATAAAATGAAAGAAAACTGGAAAGCAGAACATGTTATTTTGATTGGTCTTGATGGATGGGGCGGACAAAGTATGCCAAAGGCTGACATGCCTAATGTAAAAGCCCTGATGAAAAACGGTGCATATACGTTTGAAACTCGCTCGGTACTGCCATCATCTAGTGCGGTGAATTGGGCTTCAATGTTTATGGGTGCAGGTCCGGAGTTACATGGCTTTACAACGTGGGGTTCTCAAAAACCGGATCTTCCATCCCGCAATTTATCTCATTACGGACTTTTTCCTACTATTTTCGGTGTAGTGCGTGATGCTTATCCAGACGCAGAGATTGGTTATATCTTCGAGTGGGATGGTATGCAATACTTAGCAGAAGAGAATGCAATGAATTTATTCAGGCATACACCTGTTACGCCCGAAAATCCAAAAGGTTGTACTAATACCGCAGTAGAATACATCAAGGCAGAGAAGCCGGATCTTTTAGCTGTTATCTACGATCAGCCTGATGGGGTAGGACATGGCATCGGTTTCTTTTCTCCCGAATATTATACAAAACTAAAAGAATTAGATACATACGTTGGCGAAATTGTACAAGCAACGAAAGATGCCGGTATTTATGATAATACAATCTTTATTGTAACGGCCGATCATGGAGGTATTGAAAAAGGACATGGAGGTAAGACGATGTCTGAAATGCAAACACCTTTTATTATGTGTGGTCCCGGTGTAAAGAAAGACTTTAAGATCGAAAACAGTATGATGATTTTTGATATCGCAGCTACAATGGCAAATCTATTCGATGCAGAGCAACCACAAGTATGGATTGGTCGTCCGGTTGATAGTGCCTTTGAATAATAAATATCTATTCGCTCTCGAAACGAAATATCTAGTGATTTTATCCTAGATAGTTATATACTAACTCTAAATCTCTAAACATTAATCAAATGAAGGCTAAATGGTTGATTGGAGCTTGTATGGCTGTTGTTTTGGCAAGCTGTGCAAGTGATAAAGTAGACAGAGAAATTGCTCTGATACCACAAGCAAAAACAATTCAGACTCAAAACGGTGCCTATGTTATTGGCGCAGGAACGGAAATCGGTTTTCAGGAAGAGGAACTTGCTCCGGCTGCAGAATATCTAGCAACAATGTTAGGTAATGCTTCCGGGAAAACCCTAAATACTGTTCAAGGTAAAGGCAAAGGTATTCACCTTTCTATAGATCCGTCTTTGCAACATGCAGACGAATATGTACTGGATGTAACATCGAAGGGTATTACAATCAAAGGTCAGTCATACAGAGGAGTTATGTCTGGTGTTCAATCACTTCGTCAATTATTACCTGCGGAAATAGAACAGTCGGCAGATAAAAATGCAAATGTTGTTTGGAATGTTCCGGCAGTAACAATTCAAGACTATCCTACAACAGAATGGCGTGGGATGATGCTTGATGTTTCTCGTCACTTCTATACAAAAGACGAAGTAAAGAACTTCTTAAATCAGATGGCTCTTTACAAAATGAATAAGTTTCACTGGCACTTGACAGATGATCAAGGCTGGAGAATCGAGATCAAGAAATATCCGCTACTTACAGAAAAAGGTGCATATAGAACGCTGAATTCTCACGATAGAGAATGTTTGCGTTTGGTAGAAGCTGAAAATAATACAGACTTCGATCTTCCGGCAGACCGTATCAAAGTGGTTGAAGGAGATACCATTTATGGCGGTTATTATACGCAAGAAGACGTTAAAGAGATTGTTTCTTATGCAACACAATTGGGTATCGATGTGATTCCGGAAATTGATATGCCAGGTCACTTCTCTGCAGCTATTGCTAATTATCCATTCATTGCATGTTTCAATGAAGCTGGTTGGGGACATACTTTTTCAGCTCCAATGTGCCCGGGTAAAGACTCGGTTCTTGAGTTTGCTCAAGATGTGTACGATGAAGTTTTTGCTTTGTTTCCTTATGAATATGTACATTTAGGTGCAGATGAGGTTGAAAAAGACAATTGGAAAAAATGTTCGAATTGTCAAAAACGAATCAAGGATGAAAAACTGAAAGACGAATACGAACTACAGTCTTGGTTTGTTAAAAGAATGGAGAAATATTTCAACGATAATGGCAAGAAGCTTATTGGTTGGGATGAGATTCTAGAAGGAGGACTCTCTGAAACTGCTACGATTATGTGGTGGAGAGGTTGGGAAAAAGATGCGGTACATCGTGCAACAGCACAAGGTAACCCTGCAATTCTAACTCCTACTTCACATTTCTATTTCGACTATCGCCCGGATGCGAAGACATTGCCAAATGTGTATAGCTTCAATCCTGCTCTAGAAGGTCTTACACCAGAGCAAGTAGCTCTTGTAAAAGGTATTCAAGCAAATGTGTGGTGTGAGTGGATTCCGTCAAAAGAACGTTTTGAATTTATGATTTATCCTCGCATGACAGCTGTTGCTGAGGTTGCATGGGGTAGCCAAGGTGAATATGCTGATTATGTAAAGCGTCTTATTCCACATTATAATCGTTGGGATGTAATGGGTATTAATTACCGCATTCCAGATTTAGAAGGCTTTGCAACAACAAATGTATTTTTAGATGCCGATACAAGATCGGAAGAGCACACGTCTGAACTCCAGTCACTCCGGAGAATCTCGT
>CAMTPD010000327.1 GCA_947074265.1 uncultured Porphyromonadaceae bacterium | reverse complement strand
CCTTCCGATCTCGTCTTGATCTCCCATGTTGAGATAATTGAACGAAGAACCATTGGGCAACTCAATCGTTTGCATTTGTGGGAAGTCAATCTGATCAATTGTTTTTATTTCCGGTTCTATAGTTCTGTCTAATTTCATCTTTACAATAAATACTTTAATGCCTTTTCAAGATCTTCGGGTGTATCGATACCGATGGTTTCGAATTCTGTTTTGGCAACTTTAATTTTATATCCGTTTTCGATCCATCTCAATTGTTCGAGCGACTCTGCGATCTCGAGCGACGATTGAGGCAGTTTTGTTATCTCGGCCAGTACATCGGCACGATAAGCATACATACCGATATGCTTGTAAAAAGTATGTTTATTCAGCCATTCAGTATGATCTACTCCACGTACGTAAGGCACAATAGAGCGACTGAAATAGATTGCTTAGGAGTTATGATTTAATACAACTTTCGGAGAGTTGGGATTAAAAAGATCTTCGAACGAATCTGTCTCTTTAAATGCTTTTACCAACGTTGCCAATTGCGTGTCTCGCGAGTCGAAACATGACTTTACCAACTCGATTTGCTCCGGTTTGATGAAGGGCTCATCACCTTGTATGTTTACCACAACATCGTATCCACCGCCCAAATTAGTGAATGCCTCGAAACAACGATCTGTTCCGCTTTTGTGATGCTCTGACGTCATAACAACTTCTCCTCCAAAAGCTTTCACCGCATCAAAAATACGCGTATCGTCTGTAGCAACAACAGCTTTATCTACCACACCGTTTACTTGTTCGTAGACACGCTCAATCATGGTTTTATTTCCGATTTTCACCAATGGTTTTCCCGGAAAACGTGTAGACGCGAATCGCGCAGGAATAACTCCCAAAAATTTCATATCTGTAGATTTAATAGATTTCATATACAATCGAAAGACGATTAAAGATACGTGAGATTATTCACTTTCTGCAAATAATGTTTCGATCTTTTCGCGTTCGCCCGCAATCCATACAATGTCTCCAATCTCAAAGATTAGATCCGGATCGGGATTTTTAAGCGAAGTCACACCACGCTCTACTCCGATTACTAGCGAAGAAGCCTTGTCTCTTAAGGCACTTTCTCGGATCGATTTGCCGTGCAAGAAAGATGAATTATCAACCAGTATTTGTTCTAAAACCACATCTACCTGTTCTTCCTGACTCAGCATTACTTGCTCTTCTCGATGTCTTTCTTGTACAAATTTATCAAAAAGCTCCAGTTCTTTGTCTGTTCCTACCACAACTAATTTATCACAAGGATATATTTTATCTTCTCCACCCGGTATATTGATGTGTTTAGCTCCTCTTACAATGGATATTACATTGACACCGGTATGTCTTCTCAGATTTAATTCTTTTAGTGACTTACCTATACTTGGCGAATTGGGCGAGACCTCGTATTCGGCAATATGCAAATCTCGAGCCAACAGGTTCTTTACAAAACCCTGCTTGAATGGTGTTTTACTTTCTATTGCATCTTGTCGTGCATGCAAGTTACGCATAAACTGTCTTTCTAAACTGATCGAATGCTTCTTTAAACGACCAGAGAAAATAAACAACAATACCAAAGGAACCGATATTGCAAAAAGGAGTCCGGTCTTTAATGTAAACAACTTCACAAGAACATACAATACAATCAGTGTGCACAATGCGATTCGAACAATAATTAAGGAGATCAGCGGACCTCGGTTGTATTTATTGTCGTTCCATAATTTTTGAAACTCTTCCGAATGATTCTTCTTCATCATAATAGCTCGCAAGAATGGAGAAATTGCAAGAATCGTTATACAGGTAGTAATAAGCGAGCCCACCGTACCTGGAAACTCTGCATGAATTAATGGAGAAACATAACCAAGCATAATCCATACAATACCTATTGCAATTGTAGAATAGACTACAACAATACGAAGTAGTGCTTTGAGGAGTTTATTCCAAGTTCCTTTTTGGCGGTTTGTGTTCACGCCCGAAGTATATTGCGAAAGCATGATCTTCCAACGTACCGGCAAATGCTTTTCGATCAAGAAATATACAGGATCAGACAGTTTAATCAAGTAAGGCGTAAAGAAAGTGGTCACTACCGATACGGCTACAGCAACAGGATATAAGAAGTAGTCAATTGCACCGAGTGAATATCCTAAACCGGCGATAATGAATGCAAACTCGCCGATTTGACCTAAAGACAAACCCGACTTTACGGCTACGCGCAACGGCTGTCCGGAGAGTATAATTCCGGTTGTGGCAAACAAAAACTGTCCGATGATTACAACGATAGTAATAATACATATAGGCCATACGTATGCACTCAAGGTGGATAAATTGATCATCATACCTACCGATACGAAAAACACTGCTGCAAATAGGTCTTTTACCGGCTTCATGATGTGCTCAATATGCTCGGCTTCTAGAGTTTCTGCCAGGATAGACCCCATCACGAATGCCCCCAATGCCGAAGAAAAGCCTAATTTGGTTGCTAAAATTACCATCCCCAGACACATTCCGATTACAATGATCAGCAACGTTTCGTCGTTGAGTAATTTTTTTGCACGCTTAAAGAATGAAGGTAGTACAAATATCCCGGTAACGAACCAAAATAGAAGAAATCCGCCCAGCTTCAATAATACTAAAAATAGCTCAGATGTTTCTGCTTGCGACTTCGCTGAAAAGAAGGTTGTAAAGAATACCATGATAAGCACGGCAAACAAGTCTTCAACGATCAGAACACCAAATACTACTTTTGCAAAATTCTGGTTACGAAGACCCAAGTCATCAAATGCTTTGTATATAATCGTTGTAGACGACATGGATAGCATGGCTCCGAGAAATATCGATGTCGTTGTATTCCAACCCAACAAATAACCGGTAAAATAACCGGCTGTCATCATTCCGGCTATGATCGTCCCGGCACTTACAGCCGCTGTTCCTCCTATATGCAACAACTTCTTGAATGAAAATTCTATACCTAGGGCAAATAGCAAAAAGATCACTCCGATATCTGCCCAAATACGAATACTCGCTACATCTTTTACAAGTGGTGTATGAAAAAGAGTAGAGCCGGCTATTACTCCGGCTACAATATAACCTAGTACAACCGGTTGTTTTAATGCTTTAAATAAAATCGTCATTACTCCTGCCGAACACAGGATT
>CAMTPD010000326.1 GCA_947074265.1 uncultured Porphyromonadaceae bacterium | reverse complement strand
AAAGCGGAAAAACTCCAAAGTAATAAAGTGTAAGCGGCAATGTTGCTAGCTGGGCAACGCAAGAAACCAGAGTCAATGACAATATATACTGTAATACACGATTGTTTTTATAGGAGGATAATAAATCTGAAGCCAACCATAGAATAAAAAAGACCGATAAAAAGCTCAGCTGAAAACCGACATCAAAAAGGGCCTGTGGCTGAATACACAAAATTAGAAAAGCACAAACAATTAGCGTGTTAAACACATCGTAGTTTCGAAAAAAGGAGATTGATAAAAGATAGAAGGACAACATCAACCCTGCCCTTACTGCCGAATACGAAAATCCGGATAATGAAACAAACGACCAAACAATAAGCAAACAAACAACACAATAAGCTATACGCCATCCTTGTCGGCGCAAAAGCATCCCGATAGACAACGAGCAAATCAAAAAAACGAGTCCGATATGAAATCCGCTTACAGCAAACAAATGGGAAATACCCAGCGAAGAGAAGCGTTCGCGTTCATGGGGCGAGATTCCCGACTTATCACCAAAGAGTAAAGCCACCGGCAAACTCCAAGAATCTCCGAGCAACGAATCGGTTTGTAGCTTGACGATAAGATTTTGCTTCAATGCAACAACACTGCTCAATAGGGTGTGCGACGAAGTGGGTATGTGAGTTATTTCATGTGAATAGATTGTTGCCGCATATCCCTTGCGTTGCAAATAGGTATGGTAACCGCCCCAAACGGAATCGGCTGTTTGAAGACCTCTTATTACTCCTTCAACTTCTATCAGATCTCCCACTTTGAGTGATGTGTAATCAGTCTTTTTATTCAGGTATAGAATTGCTTTCTTATGAGAAACAAGACTTGAATCTCGTTGATGCAGTTGTAGTAGTTGCACATCACAAGCAACTGTTTTTTCTTTCTCTTTCGGCATAGAAAGCAGTTTTACGGTTGCAGTTGCAGGTCCGTTTGCATACGACCATCGTACGTTACGTGCATGGTACGCAGCGGATGCATATCCGGCAAAAAAGAAAAGCAGAGCAATTATTACACCGTCTATCCATCGATACGAATACTTATTTTGTTGAGTACTGTAACGCCCTAGCAACAATAAAAGTACAATAACACCGATAAACACAAGCACCATAGAAATGCTTTGCAACACGTATTCATGTATTAAAATCCCGGTCAACAAGAAAAAAGGCGGCCTCATCAGAGGTCGCTTTTGTATAGATTTTATCATAAGTTTGATCGTTAGGTCTTTTCAATTCTCCCACAATCAAACAACAATTGTCATTATAGAGCCTTTAGTTCTTTGATTGTTTCAATAGGATCAGCAGCATTAAACACGAAACTTCCTGCCACCAACACATCAGCACCCGCGTCGATAAGCGGTTTTGCAGTTTGCAAGTTTACGCCACCATCTACTTGAATAAGTACGTCAAGGTTTCTCTCCTGAATCATCTTCTTTAGTTTAGCCACTTTCTCAATTGTGTGTGGGATAAACTTCTGACCGCCATAACCCGGATTTACCGACATCAAAAGTACCATGTCTACTTCTTCAAGAATATCTTCAAGAACCGATACCGGCGTGTGAGGATTCAATGTAACACCAGCTTTCATTCCGGCTTCTTTAATCGCTGTAACCGTACGATGTAGATGCGTGCATGCTTCGTAATGAACATTCATCATATAAGCACCAACTGCAGCAATCTCTTTGATAAATTTTTGAGGTTCTACAATCATCAAGTGCACATCAAGCGGCTTAGTACATACTCCTTTCAAAGCCTCCAACACCGGAAAACCGAAAGAAATATTTGGAACAAACACGCCATCCATGATATCAAGGTGAAGCCAGTCTGCACTACTATTATTAATCATTTCAATGTCTTTTCGCAAGTCCAAGAAATCTGCGGACAAAAGCGAAGGAGCTATCATGTGACTCATCTTATCTTCTTAGTTTTTTGCAAAGGTACAAAAAGTAAAACTGAGATAAAATGCACCAATTGCGAATTTATTAATTAAATGATTCCAAACAAACTAAAATTAGCAAAATAAAAAAGCACCGCTTGAGATTGTTATAAACCTCAAGCAGTGCCTCTTATTATACTATATCAATATCGAATTGAATCAGAATTTATATCCAAAAGTCAACAAAACATTTGTTGTTTTTGTCTTCATAGATGCCGGATTTGATATGAAATCATATTCTGGTATATCAGAAAAGATATTAGAGAACATATACACATCTTCTTTGTGTTGTTTCAAAACACAAGCTGCATCTACATAGAAGTTTGGAGTGAAACGGTATCCCAAACCAAAGGTATACATACTCATACCTTTATCTAGTGTGTAGTTAGGAACAGTACCCGAAGTATATACTTCACGCAAGCCATCTTTAAACTCTGCATGCAAAGGACTATTTCTAAAAGCACCACCGGCTCTTACTGCAAATTGAGGAGTTACTTTAACCTCTGCACCAATGCGCAATGTGCGTGCTGTTTTAAAGTCTTCTTTAATCAGATCATTATCCGGAGATGAGAACCCATCAGGATAAGACAAGTGCATATTCTTGTAGTTTGAGATTTCATAATCTACGCTCAACAATGCACTTTTTCCGAAGATTGCAGCTGCACTAAACACCCACTTATCAGGAGTACGAAGGTTATAATCTGTATAAGCATTGTCTGGAGTAGAAGCTTCATCTTTCGAGTTGGTAGGATCGTATACAGAACCTGCATAACCAATATAACGATCGGTCATGTTGTACCAAACCGGAGAGTGATAAGCTACACCAAATCTAAAGAAGTCTACCGGATTCACAATAGCACCAATCTTGAAGCCATAACCAGTACCTTCTGTATGAAGTTCGTTGTCCAAATATAAAGCACCATTTTCTAAAGCTTCATCGTATTTAGAAGACATCTTGTAGTCTACATCGTAAATAGAAAACGATGCTCCTAGGTTCAGAATATTGGCAATGTTTCCACTGAAAGCAAAGTCGTATTCATCGATACCACCACGTTCGCTTACCATAAGATCAGAATTTGGAGCTCCGGTAAACGGACTACCATAATTAGTTTCTGCAAGACTTTCAGATTTCGGATCAAACATGAAAGCATTGTATCCTAATACTTCCAGCCAATAACCACCGTTGTTCGGATTGTTATATGGATCGTAATCTTTAGTTTGAGCTA
>CAMTPD010000325.1 GCA_947074265.1 uncultured Porphyromonadaceae bacterium | reverse complement strand
ACGAGATTCTCCGGAGTGACTGGAGTTCAGACGTGTGCTCTTCCGATCTGTAACGGAAAATATAACACAGTATAGAGAAAAAGGACTTTCGCTTGATGCTGCTTGTGAGAAAGGAACAGATGAGGTGATTACGCCTATGTTGAGCTCGTCGCTTACAACCATCGCGGTATTTGTACCGCTGGTTTTTATGAGTGGTATAGCGGGTGCGATCTTTTTTGATCAGGCGTTCTCGGTAACAGTTGGGTTGATGGTTTCTTACTTCACCGGTATTATGCTGCTTCCGGTTCTGTATAAAATGATTTACGGTATGCAGATAACCAAGCGAAGTTTACTTCCCGAGGCTTTTCACCGTTGGACTCAAGGAAAGGGGATTGAAAACTGGTATGAGAGAGGTTTGCGCTTTGCTTTTCATCACAAGTTTCTCAATTTGGTGATTTGTGTAATCGTGTTCCCGATTTGTGTGTTTATGTTCTATCTTATTCCGAAGGAACGGATGCCGCAGATTGAAGAGGTGGAAATGATTGCAAAAGTAGAATGGAATGAGAATATTCACTTGGATGAAAGTTCGAAGCGGGTGTCTCAACTTTTTAGTGCCATGGATACAATCGCGATCGAACATAATGGATATGTGGGCATGCAACAGTTCTTGTTGAATAAAGACAAAGAATTGTCGACTTCTGAGTCTGAGCTTTATTTTAAGACGAAGACTACGCAAGATATTGCACGTCTTGAAAAGAATATCAATACTTGGATGAAGATGAATTATCCGTTTGCATTGGTGTCTTTCTCGCCTCCGCCTACAATCTTTGAAAAGATATTTGTAACGGGCGAAGCTGATTTGGTTGCCGAGTTTTATCCGAAAGATAGAAAAACGATTCCTTCTGCCAATCAGGTGAAGGAGATTGTGGCTAAAATGGAAGAGCAGTTTGGGCAGAAGCCACTGACGGTTCCTTTTCAAGAACAAATAAACTTCTCGATAGATAAAGAAAAGTTGCTGCTATACAATGTGCCTTATAATCAGGTTTATCAATTGTTGAAGACTGCTTTTATGGACAATAATATTGCTATGTTGCGTTCTTTCCAGCAGTTTCTGCCAATTTCGCTCGAAGGGCGTCAGAAGACGGTGAATCAAATTCTGAATGAAACGTTGGTTGAAGTGACTGATCCGAAAACCAGACAAATCAATTATATTCCGATCAATGAGTTGATCTCTACACGTCCGGCTCAAGACTTTAAAACCATTACGGCAGGTAAAAACGGAGAATACATTCCGTTTAGCTTCTTTTCTTCAGACAATCCGGATCAAATCATAGAGCAAACAAAGACTGAATACCGACAAGGGAATGAGTGGGATATTTCGTTTTCGGGTAGTTTCTTCTCAAACCGAAAAATGCTAAACGAGCTTGTTGTTATCTTATTGGTTTCGATCATGCTGATGTACTTTATTCTGGCAGCTCAGTTTGAGAGTTTTCTTCAACCTCTTATCGTGCTGATTGAAATACCGATTGATGTAGCGGCTGCTTTGGTTTTGTTGTGGCTCTGCGGGCATACGCTGAATTTGATGTCGGCAATTGGTATTGTTGTGACGTGTGGTATTATTATCAATGACTCTATTTTGAAGATCGACGCGATTAATGAGTTGCGTAAAGGTGGAATGCCTTTGATGGATGCTCTGCATGAAGCGGGTAAACGACGCTTACGTCCTATCGTGATGACATCGCTTACTACAATCTTTGCGATGGTGCCGCTTTTGTTTACGTCCGACTTTGGGTCTGAACTTCAAAAACCGTTGGCTATTGCAATGATCGGAGCAATGGCGGTAGGTACTATTGTGAGTTTGTTCGTGATCCCATTGGCTTATTGGTTTATCTATGGTAGAAAAGTAAAAACAGTAAATGCATGAAAAACATATATCTAATTATAACCTTTTTCGGTACGTGGCTTTTGAGTTTGTCTGCAATGCATGCTCAGGATAAAATCGTACTAACGTTAGACAAAACAATATCTTTAGCATCGGATAGTTCGCTCGATGCTTTTCGGTCTAAGAATCTATATTTGGCCAATTATTGGCAATATCGTACGTATAAAGCAAACCGCTTGCCGAGTCTTACGCTTTATACAAATCCGATTCGTTACAATAGAGACATTGTGCAGCGTTACGATTCTGAACAAAATATTGATGTATATAGAGAGCAACAGTCTATTCACTCATCTGCAAGCTTAAGTGTAAGGCAAAACTTTGACCTTACCGGTGGTACTTTCTTTGTAGACTCGGAGCTTGGCTTTCTTCGCAACTTTGGTGATTACACGCAAACACAGTATAATTCTGTTCCGGTAAGGGTAGGGTATCGCCAAGATCTGATCGGATATAATCCGTTCAAGTGGGAAAAAAAGATTGAGCCTTTGCGTTATGAGAAAGCTAAAAAGGAGTTGATTTTTAATATGGAGGCTACTTCGGAGCGTGCTACAGATCTTTTCTTTGAGTTGGCAATGGTACAAGCGCAATATGACTTGGCCAAAAAGATGTTGGCTTCGAGTGATACATTATATAATATAGGTATGCAGCGTCAAAAGATTGCTGCTATCTCAAAAGCAGATTTGCTTACACTTGAGCTCGATCGTATTAATGCGCAAAATACACTCAAGAATGCAGAGATGGATCTAAAGCGTGCAATGTTTTCGTTGGCTTTGTTCTTGAACTACGATAAAAACACGAAGATAACACTCGTATTGCCCGATCGTCCGCGCGATATGGATATCTCTATCGACGATGCTTTGTTTCAAGCAAAAGAAAATAATCCAAGGTTTTTGGAGTTTAAGCAGCGTATTTTAGAAAGTGAGCGCGATGTAGACAGGGCGAGAAAAGAGTCTTTGTTCAATGCCAGTGTGAATGCTAGTATCGGGTTCAACCAATCGGCCGAGAAGTTTAATCGTGTATATAAAGACCTAATGCAGCAAGATATTGTTGGTGTTTCTGTTTCGGTGCCTTTGGTAGATTGGGGTGTGCGAAAGGGGAAGCACAATATGGCTAAAAATAACTTGAATGTATTGAAGATTTCTACCAAACAGGAAGAATTGAATATTGAAGAAGATGTAATCATGACGGTTGGTGATTTTAATATTCAACAGGATATGATCTCGAGTGCAGAGAATGCTTTAGATCGGAAGAGCACACGTCTGAACTCCAGTCACTCCGGAGAAGCTCG
>CAMTPD010000324.1 GCA_947074265.1 uncultured Porphyromonadaceae bacterium | reverse complement strand
TTACAGCGTACTGATTGATGATAATAATACACGAATTGCATGCGTGTCATATTACTCAAATCCACGTGTGACCAACCATCCACACGGTGAATATCTAACCTCAGAAAAAATTACGCCCGCCTATTCAGTTCGTAAAAGAGCGTATAAGTTAGAGAAGTAAAATGATGGGATCGGTGTTGTCAACATGCCTATGGATGGGATAGACTCATTCTTTTGTTACACTCAGAACTTTAATCGTGGGCCAATGGGAGTAATTTCGTCAGAAAATTACGGAATAGGACCAGATTATTCAAGTGAAATTTATACAGATCAAAGATCTGGTAAATTCAACTTCCACATCCAAAATTTTGGAAGAGCAAAGCAGGACACCCTTTTTTGCTACGACTACCTCAACAATAAATTAACCTCTCTTCTTACAATGTTTTTTCCGATAAAAGTAGGACGATATCATGTAAGTTATTTAGATCTACCACATCATTATTCAATTGTCACAGAAAATTATGACGAAGAGTTTGAAGACAAAAAGGAAAATCTTATTCTGGTTGATAAAAAAACTAGAGAGTCATACCGGGTCAATTTAATGAATGATTATTTGGGCAATATCAAAATAAAACCCTCCCATCTAATATATAACCTGAAGGACGGGTATTACATTCAACGTTATGAGCCGGAACAGCTACAAGAAATCATTACTCAAGCTTTAGAAGATACCAACTTAAGCAGTGACTCTAGGAAATATCTTACCGCATTGAATAATAGTATCGACACAAATGATAACACGATTATATTATTAGGACGTCTCAAGCAATAAGTATACAACAGTCGGGGTATCATAACTCACTATGATACCCCGACTTTGCTATATCTCTTTCTAATGCTTGCGAACTACTGTTTCAATTTACCCAAGAACAACACGTTATTATCATTTTCATTCAGCGTTGCTTTGAAAGCCGTTAGTTTAGCAATTAGTTCTTCAGGGCATTTACCGGAGGCTATCTGTTCTTCGAGTTTTTCTAATAGTGCGGAAACTCATTGTAAATAAAAAAAGAATCCCCTTTCTTCTCAGGATCCATTTTCATTGTAAACACAGCTTTCACTTCATTATCTATGCTATTGTAATGATATAAGGTATCTGTAAATGTCATCATAAAAGGAAAGCCCGATGCGTTGCGATAGGACCAAATCTCGTTATTATAACCACCGTTCTTATTTTCCTTATCTTTAAAGATAATCACAAACAGTTATTTCGCTATCGTCAAGTGCAATCGTTGTCACATTCTTTACCGACGAACTATTGCATGCTAAAAAAACAACAAGGGACTACCTACACAGGCAGTCCCTTGATCATTACTAACACTAATTTGAGAAGAGATAAACGTTTTACAGAAAAAAATCTTAAAGTCGATTCAATTAAACTCTAAGACACAAACACCTTTGCTATCTAACGTAAGGTTATTTGTAAGGTCAATCGTTTTATTACCAATAATATCGTTGGCCTGCATTGCAGGGATAATCTCTTTATAATAGGCAGGATCGATTGTCTTTGCCTCGTCGGAACCGTTTAGGAAAACCACGACAGATTTGTCTCCCAGGCGACGTTCATACGCATACACTCCGTTGTTCGGTGCAAAATGCTTAAGCGAACCTTTTGCCAGCACTTCGTTTCCTTTTCGCCAGTGAAGTAGATTCTTCAAATAAGCATGATACTTATTTTGCAGATCCGTTCTGTCGGTTGCAGAAAACGCACGCTTCGCGTCATCACTCCATCCACCCGGAAAGTCGGCACGTAAGCCTCCGTCGCCATCTTTCTTATCGGCAAACATCCCGATCTCGTCTCCGTAATACAACTGCGGAATACCACGCATGGTAAGCAGAAACGCATACGCTTGCGCAAAACGATCAAAATCGTTCGCTTCTTTTTCGTTTTTCATAAAACGAGACGTATCGTGATTGCCTAAAAAGATCAATAACTCCAGCGGATTGGCATACACCACATCTTGTCCTAAATAGTCATAGATACGATTCATACCCGATCCCCAATTCAGCTCTTCGTCAAAAGCTTTGTTCATTACGTCCATAAGCGGGAAGTCCATAACACAACGTAGATTCGAATTGCGCGGAGCAGCCAATTTGCTATCCTTTTGCCAATAGGCAATTGCCACATTGTTTCCGTACCAGGTTTCGCCCACGATGTTGAAGTCGGGATATTCCTCATTCACCTCTTTGCACCACTGAGACATAAACTCAAAGTCGGCATACGGATGCGTATCTTGTCTGATTCCGTTTAGTCCTGCATACTCGATCCACCACAAACTAGTCTGCACCAAATAGCGTGCAACATGTCGGTTACGTTGATTCAAGTCGGGCATCGATTCTACAAACCAACCGTCTATCGCAACCTTATGATCCCAATCCGAAGCATACGAATCGTATTGCGTAGTCGTTTTGTACGTTGTTTGCACACACTTATCAGGGAAGTTAAACCAATCTTTCGACGGCTTATCGACAAACAAGAAGTTATCGCTTCCGCAGTGATTAAAGATCATATCCATCACGACCTTCATTCCTTGTGCATGTGCGTTATCAACAAGTTGTTTAAAACTTTCGTTCGAACCGAAGCGACGGTCTACATTATAGTAGTCGGTAATCGCATAGCCGTGATACGAACCTTGCTCCATATCATTTTCCTGTACGGGATTTAGCCAAATAGCCGTAACGCCCAAGTCTTTGATATAGTCGAGATGATTGTCGATTCCTTTAAAGTCGCCCCCGTGACGGGCAAACGGATCTTTTCTATCTACGCGCGCTTCTTTCATTCCTTTCACCACATCATTCGAAGCATCACCATTGGCAAAGCGATCGGGCATGATCAGGTAAAGCACATCCGAAGCATTAAATCCGGCACGCGCTTGCGAGTCGGCCTCGCGTTGTTTCAATTCGTAAGCAATCTTCTTACGTTCTTTCCCCTTTTGCAGTTCGATGTCGAATTGTTGCGGAGCAGCCGCACTCAAATCTAGATAAACCAACAAGTAGTTGGGATTCTCAAAGCGGGTAATCTCTTTGATCGCCACATCTTTTGACGACAGCGACACGTTGCAATCGGCAATTTTATCGCCATACAAAAGAATCTGCAGTTCGGGATTATTCATGCCCGCCCACCAGAAAGCCGGTTCTAGCTTCTTGATCTTGATGGCATAAATACCACGAACCACAGAAAGGG
>CAMTPD010000323.1 GCA_947074265.1 uncultured Porphyromonadaceae bacterium | reverse complement strand
TTCAGACGTGTGCTCTTCCGATCTGCCACCATCAACTCATTTTAACCTAAACCTTAACTATGAAAAAATTTTATTTTTTCGAAGCAAATATAAACTAGGTTTCTTTACTGAACAAACAAATTGACAGTAAAATAAACAACAGAAATAAATTTTTAACTTTTTAATGACACAACATGAAAGATTGTAAGCAAGGAGCGGACTTTAAATCTGCAACTGAAGTAGTAGAAAAGAAGCTATTTATAGAAACGTACGGTTGCCAAATGAATGTTGCAGACAGCGAGGTTGTTGCCTCTGTGATGCAAATGGACGACTATGTTGTAACTGATGATATTAAAGATGCTGACGCAATCTTTGTAAACACATGCTCGGTTCGCGATAACGCCGAACAAAAAATTATCTCTCGTCTACAGTATTTTCAGTCTCTACGCAAAAAGAAGAGAAACCTTATCGTAGGTGTATTGGGCTGTATGGCCGAACGCGTTAAAGATGAACTAATTGACAAACACGGTGTAGACCTTGTAGTCGGACCTGATGCATACATGGATCTTCCCAATCTTGTAGGCGCAGTTGAAACAGGAGAAAAAGCTATTAATGTAGAACTCTCTACACAAGAAACCTATAAGGATGTCATTCCTTTGAAATTAAGTGGCGTTAAAATCTCGGGCTTTATCTCAATTATGCGTGGGTGTAACAATTTCTGTACCTATTGCATTGTTCCTTATACAAGAGGACGAGAGCGTAGCCGTGATGTAGAAAGCATCTTAAATGAACTTCGCGACTTAAAGGAGAAAGGATTTAGAGAAGTGACCCTATTGGGGCAAAATGTAAATTCTTATTCTTTCGAAAGAGATGGAGAAGTCATCAACTTTCCAAAACTCCTTCAATTAGTTGCAGAGGAAGCTCCTGAAATGAGAATTAGATTTACAACTTCACATCCAAAAGACATGTGCGACGAAACACTTCATGTAATTTCGAAGTACGATAACCTTTGTAAAATGATTCACTTGCCGGCTCAATCCGGAAACTCACGCATATTGGATGTAATGAATCGTAAGTACACAAGAGAATGGTATCTAGAGCGCATTGCTGCAATCAAACGAATTCTTCCTGATTGTGCCATTTCTACCGACTTATTTTGTGGATTCCACTCTGAGACAGAAGAAGAATTCCAAGATACATTATCTCTTATGAGAGAGGTTGGATATGACTCTGCCTTTATGTTTAAATACTCAGAACGTCCTGGAACTTATGCAGCAAAACATCTAGCTGACGATATTGCAGAAGACGTAAAAATAGATCGCCTTAATCGAATGATCAGTCTCCAACTTGAATTATCGGAGGCTAGTAATAAAAGAGATATTGGTAAAACATTCGAAGTCCTTGTTGAAGGTTTCTCTAAACGCTCTAGAGAACAACTCTTTGGGCGTACCTCTCAAAACAAGGTTGTAATCTTTGACAAGAAGAACTACCGTGTTGGAGATAAAGTAATGGTAACCATCAATAATGCTTCTAGTGCAACCTTGTTCGGAGAGCCAGTTGAGCAAGAGTTAAATTAAACTAAACAAAAGAGCAAATTCAAGAAATAATATTTTATTTGCGAAGAAATTGGGAGATATGTACCCTTTGCATATCTCCATTTTAATTTATCATCTTAAGAAGGCGTCTGATGACTGAAAATAAAAAGATTAAATCAACCTCGTTTTTCAACTCCAGACTGACATCTATGTTCAGTGTGGCATTGGTGTTGTTTCTTCTAGGTTCTATATTTCTTCTCGCTAGAATTGGTGACACCTTATCATCGTATGTAAAAGAGAGTATCTCTTTTTCCATTGTTCTCAAAGAAAATGCAAAACAAACAGATATTGATCGCCTTCAAAAACGATTGGCAAAAGAAGATTTTGTAAAATCAACCCTTTTCATTTCGAAAGAACAAGCAGCCAAAGAACTCGAAGCTGAGATCGGAGAAAACCCGGAAACATTTCTTGGATTCAACCCTTTATCTTCAACTATAGAGATAAAGCTTAATTCGGAATACGCAAATCCTGATAGTTTAGCAGTTATCGAACAACAAATCAAGACTGACACGCAGATTGAAGATCTTTTATATCGAAAAGACATGATGCAAATTGTCAATGAGAATGTTAAACGTGTTGGAATCATCCTTTTAGGACTTGCAGCCATTCTCTCCATTATTTCTTTTGCACTTATCAATAACACAATCAGACTTCATATTTATTCGAAGAGATTTCTTATCCACACTATGAAACTTGTGGGTGCAACACCAGGATTCATTCGCCGTCCTTTTATCAGACAAAACTTGGCAAATGGATTTATGGCCGGATTGTTAGCATTAGCCATGCTTGCCGGAGCTCTGTATTATGCAAACATTGAGATTCCGGGACTTCAAGGAGTCTTGACTCCAGAGTTGCTAATAGAAACAGCTATTCTGGTTATTGGCGCGGGAATGCTTCTTACAACCATCGCAACGTGGTGTGCTGTGAATAAATACATTAAGATGAAATTCGACAAATTATATTATATCTAAAACAAGCGACAATGTCTAATACAAAATTCGCCCTCGGAAAAACAAACTTTGTACTAATGGCTGTATCCGTAGTACTAATAGTTATTGGCTTCTTATTGATGTCGGGAGGAGGATCTGCCGATGAAACGTCATTTAATCCTGCAATTTTCGATACCAGACGTATTGTTATTGCACCTGTTACTACATTGATCGGTTTTGTTCTAATGATTTTTGCAATAGTTTTTAACCGACCATCCAATATTACAGATTAAAATTTATGGATGTATTTGAAGCCCTTATCTTAGGTATTGTACAAGGCCTAACGGAGTTCTTACCTGTTAGCAGTAGCGGACACTTAACCATTGGAAGTTATATTTTTCAAATGAGCGGTGAAGAGAATCTTACTTTTGCCGTAGCAGTACACGCAGCAACCGTATTAAGTACCATTGTTGTATTACACAAAGAAATTGTAGCGATATTAAAAGGTCTCTTCCAGTTTAAATGGAATGAAGAAACTAAATATGCAGCTAAAATTGCATTATCGATGATTCCTGTCGGAATCGTTGGTCTATTTTTCAAAGATCAAGTCGAAGCAGTCTTTGGCAGTGGATTATTAATTGTCGGAATCATGCTTTTGATTACCGCAACTCTTTTGGCATTTTCATATTATGCACGTCCACGTATTAAAAATGAGATTTCATTTA
>CAMTPD010000322.1 GCA_947074265.1 uncultured Porphyromonadaceae bacterium | reverse complement strand
GGTGTATCCTCGTTTACATGAACAAAAATCATAAAGGCCTCGCAGATTACGCGATTCGGATCTTTCGTCGACGTTACACGCACATTTACCATAAGCGACGTACGCCCCGCATATACGATCGAGGCATCAATGCGCAAGACCGTACCCAGACGGATGGGATGAAAAAAGTTGAGCCCGTCTACCTTGTAACAAACAATATTGTTGGGCGGCAACTGTGAAGCGACACAAATAAAACCCGACTCAATGATCCATTCTGAAGCTCGGCCGGCAAACAAAGTTCCATGGTGGTTGAGGTCTTCACTCTTCACCAATCGATGGCTCGTAATCGTAACAAGTGACATACGTGAGTTTAATTAAATCGTTTGTATTATAATATGTGCAACGAAAGCACATTATTCAAACACAGATTTCATTTTAATGTTGCACAAATGCCGCCTCAACAGTAAATAAATCTTTCGTTTCCCACTACCAAAGCCCAATGGTGCTATACCCGGCCATACATTTGGCAAACAATACGTTTCAACTTCGTATAAAACAAGCCTTGCGCGCCCGGACTCCCATCTTTGCGCCCCGGCCCGCAAAGATAGAACCCCCGGGGCTTTCATCTTTGTGCCCTTGGGCGCAAGGTTTAATTATCGAGACAACCACCCTTGATGTACACATCCGTATAAACTAAACGACGCTTACCGATCGGTTAAGATCAATAAGCGTCGCGTCCTCTCTGTAAAGCTTGCAACTATTACGATTGCAATGTCTCTAATTCCATCAATATGTTTTCCCACTCGGCAACCACGTCGTCGAGTTCTTTCTTCATACGGGTATAATCTTGAAACAAGGCAGCATTTGCGGCACCTTCGGGCGTAGCCATTTGCTCTTCGAGCTTAGCAATCGAAGCTTCCATCTCTTCGATCTTCTTTTCGGTTGCAGCCTGAGCGCGCTCCAGCTTCTTGATTTGTTTGTTTTGTTCTTTCATTGCCTCGTACGAAAGCTTGTTTTGCGTCGGAGCTTGCTCCTTGCTTTCGTCGGCTCCTTTCTTTGCATTATCGCCCGCCTCGAAGTCGCGCATCGAATCGAGTTGTTTGTTGCGCAAGAATTCGTAGATACCACCAAGGTGCTCGATTACGTTTCCGTTCGAAAATTCAAATACCTTATCTACTAGTCCGTCGAGGAATTCACGGTCGTGCGATACCACGATTACCGTTCCGTCAAACTCACGCAAGGCCTCTTTCAATACATCCTTTGATCGCATGTCAAGGTGGTTGGTAGGCTCATCGAGAATAAGTAGATTCACAGGCTCTAATAACAGGCGAATCATTGCAAGGCGGCTTTTCTCTCCTCCCGACAATACTTTTACTTTCTTATCCGAAGCTTCTCCGCCAAACATAAAGGCTCCGAGAATGTCACGAATCTTCGTGCGAATGTCTCCCTCTGCAACATAATCAATGGTTTCGAATACGGTGCGGTTTTCATCAAGCATGTCGGCTTGGTTTTGCGCAAAGTATCCGATCTTGACGTTGTGTCCGAGCTTCAATTCTCCTTCGAAGTCGATTTCGCCCAGGATACATTTCACGAGCGTAGACTTACCTTCTCCGTTTCTACCCACAAAGGCAACCTTCTCGCCACGATTGATGGTCAGGTTTACATGCTCAAACACTTGGTGATCGCCATAGCGCTTGCCCACTTCGTTGCAAATAACCGGATACGATCCCGAGCGAGGCGCCGGCGGGAATTTCAAGTTCAATGCCGAGCTGTCGATATCGTCAATCTCTACAAGATCGATCTTCTCCATCTGCTTGATACGCGATTGTACTTGCGTAGACTTGGTTGCTTTGTAACGGAAACGTTCGATAAAGGCTTCGGTATCTTGAAGCTTCTTTTGTTGATTTTCGTAGGCACGCATCTGCTGTTCGCGTCGTTCGTTGCGCAACTCTACGTATTTCGAATAGTTTACTTTGTAGTCGTATATATTGCCCAATGAGATCTCTACCGTACGTGTGGTTACGGCATCGATAAAGGCACGGTCGTGCGAAACCAATACAACGGCATTGGCACGCGTGGAAAGGAAATTCTCTAACCATTGAATGGACTCGATGTCCAGGTGGTTGGTAGGCTCATCGAGCAAAAGGATGTCGGGATGTTGCAACAACAGCTTTGCCAACTCGATACGCATACGCCATCCACCGCTAAACTCTGAGGTGAGTCTGTCAAAATCTTCACGCTTAAAACCCAGTCCGGTTAGTGTGCGCTCCAATTCGGCATGGTAGTTTGCACCACCCATCATGTGAAAACGCTCCGTAAGGCTCGTTACCTTCTCGATCAGTTTGTGGTAAGATTCCGAATCGTAGTCGGTACGTTCGGCAAGCTCGTTATTCAACTTCTCCAACTCGCGCTCCATTTCGTGGATGTGCATGAAAGCTAACTCTGCTTCCTGACGTACGGTACGTGTGTCTTGCAACTTCATGTGCTGCGGAAGGTAACCTATCGTTCCGTCTTTGGGGAGGCTTACTCCTCCTTTGGTCGGAGACTGTACTCCGGCAAGGATTTTAAGCAGTGTTGATTTGCCGGCTCCGTTTTTACCAACAAGTGCGATACGGTCTTTCTTACTTATAACAAACGATATTTCGTCAAGCAGCGTGAAACCGCCAAACTCTACCGTGAGAGCGTCTATAGAGATCATATATATTGTTCTTTTTGCCTGCAAAGATACAACGCATTTGCACGGTAATGCAAACATTTTTTCAATGCTTGTGGATTAACGACTTAAAATTCATCAAATTATTTCTACTTTTGCAAAGGTAAAAACAAACTAATTTAATTTTTAAACACGAAATGAGAAAGAAAAGTCTGACCGTTTTGATTGCTTCGACTCTTTGTTGCAGCATTCTTTTTTCATCATGTATCGGCTCCTTCAGCTTAACAAACAAGCTACTTTCTTGGAACAATAGAATCGATAGCAAATTCATCAATGAGCTTGTTTTTATCGCTTTCTGGATTGTTCCTGTTTATGAGGTTTCGGCAATTGCAGACCTTTTAGTTATCAACACAATCGAGTTCTGGTCTGGTGATAATCCTGTTGCTGATGCAGGCAAAGTAGAGAAAGTATCTACAAAGAATGGCGAGTTTCTTGTAGAAACGAAAGAAAACGGTTAACCCACTCAAAAGGATGGTGAGGAATACGGTATCGTCCTTGTATTTAATCAAGACGATAAAACTTGGAACATCGAAGCGGAAG
>CAMTPD010000321.1 GCA_947074265.1 uncultured Porphyromonadaceae bacterium | reverse complement strand
TTATGCCTGCTCTATTTTGGAATCAATTACTTGAAGGGGATTAACATTTTCAAATCAACCAACAACTACTATGCACAATTTGACAATGTAATGGATGTTACGATTTCAAGCCCAGTATACGTAGATGGTTTTAAAGTTGGTTTGGTTACTGCATTATCCTATGAATATGCAACAAATGGAGATATCAAGGTAGAAATGTCTCTTGATAAAGGTATGAAAATCAATAAAGATAGCTATGTTGAAATTACACGTAGTTTTCTTGGTGGTGCTTCGCTTCATATCCATTTAAACCCTCATAATGAAACGTATTATAACCCAGGTTCGACAATCGAAGGTCGTATGGCTCCGGATATGATGGGTAAAGTAGAGAAAGATCTATTACCACAAGTAGAGCAAATGCTACCTAAAATAGATTCAATCCTTGTTGGATTAAATGCAATCATTTATCACCCAGCATTGACTCAATCTCTAACAAATATGGAGAAGACATCAGCAGAGCTAGCTAAGTCGACTTTGCAATTGAATAAGATGCTTGCTAGTGACGTTCCTGTTATCATGGGCAACTTAAAAACAACAACTGACAATTTTGCTGCGATTAGCTCAGAAATTAAAGATCTTGATTTAAATAAAACTGTTACTTCAATCAACGAAACCTTGGCTAATTTACAGATGCTTACAGGTAAGTTGAATTCGAAAGACAACTCATTAGGCTTATTATTAAATGACAAAAGCTTATATGATAATTTGAATCAAACAAGTGAAAATGCGTCGAAGTTATTATTAGATCTTCGTCAAAACCCTAAGCGTTACGTTCACTTCTCTGTATTCTAAAATTATATTGCTATTGAGATAACAGATACCTATAATATAATCAATTATAGGTATCTGTTGTGTTAATATGATATGGTTAACTTTAATCTATGAGCGACTTAAAAATAAATTTTGCAAATAAGGAACAAATGCTCTAAAACATTGACACCTTAAATCATTCATAATAAACTACCTACCAAGAAATGGAGCTATACTCCAAATCCTATCTATTTTTTTATTCCGAAATTAATTGCAAACTTTGTAACTAAGAAGTAGTAGAAGTGTTTTATCGGTAAATTATTTTCAAATGCAAGCGGATCACACACACATGTGGCGATGTTGTCTTGCTGTTATCAAAGAAATGGTAACAGAAGCAGCATTTAATACGTGGTTTATGCCTATCGTTCCTCTAAAATACGAGGATCATAAGTTTACAATACAAGTACCCAGTCAGTTTTTCTATGAGTACTTGGAGGATAAGTATGTAGATATCCTTCGCATGACTTTACATAGAGTTATGGGACCAGGAACTATCTTAAACTATCGAATTCTTGTTGATAACAGTGCTAAACTTACAGTAGATTATCCAGCACAAGAGACTGCTCCTTCTTCTACAGTAAAACCAACTGCAAAACCGATAAAAGAAGCACCTGTAAATCAACAAAATCCTTTTATCAGAAGACCTGTTCCGGAGTTAGATCCACAGCTAAATCCTAAATATAATTTCCACAATTATTTTGAAGGATTTAGTAATAAACTTGCACGTACAGCTGGAGAAGCTGTTTCTCAAAATCCGGGTAAAACATCTTTCAATCCGCTTTTTATCTTTGGCCCATCAGGTGTTGGTAAAACGCATCTTTGCCATGCTATAGGAACGCGCATCAAAGAAATTAATCCGGAGAAACGTGTCTTATATGTATCAGCCCATCTTTTTCGTGTTCAGTTTACCGATGCTGCACGCAAAAATACAACAAACGACTTCATCAACTTCTATCAAAACATCGACGTTTTGTTAATGGACGATATACAAGAATTGATTGGGATGGATAAAACCCAAAACACATTCTTTCACATCTTCAACCATTTACATCAACTAGGCAAGCAACTTGTTCTTACATCAGATAAGCCTCCAATCGACTTACAAGGTATGGAAGAACGTTTGATTACTCGTTTAAAATGGGGTCTTACGGCAGAACTACAACGTCCCGATTATGAACTAAGAAAGAAAATCTTGAATAATAAAATCTCGCATGACGGATTAATTATTAACGATGATGTTTCGGAGTTCATTGCCGAAAATGTAACTGAAAATGTCAGAGATCTTGAGGGCGTACTTGTTTCGTTGATGGCAAACTCATTGATCCACAACAAGGAAATAGACCTTTCTCTAACAAAAAGAGTTGTAAGCCAGGCCGTTCGCCTTGAAAAGAAACAAATCAACATTGATTTGATCCAAAAAGTAGTCTGTGAGTATTTCCAAATAGATGCCTCTGTTCTTCAAACAGCATCTCGTAAACGAGAAATTGTACAAGCCAGACAGATTACAATGCTAATATAGGTTAAATAAAAAAATTAAAATTAATAAATGGATAATATAGCGAATAAGGCTGTGTCCAAAATTCAAATAGAGGATGTAATAAAAAAGCTCAATGTTCAGTAAATTTATCATAATATAGACAAAAGAAAGGGAGATTCATTAATTTATATAAGGTGATTTCAAATAGATTCAAGGCTAATGACATTGTTTCTAAGCCATCTTACTTAACAAAAAATTGGATACTACATAATTCAAGAAATCCTTCTGCTAAACTTAATCCAATTTCCAGAGTTACTCCTCAACTTATTAAAGATGGTGATAAGGAATTTGATTATTACTCAATGCATGATTTAATGAAAAATTGTCATATTGTACAATACAAAAAGAAAGTGCCAAATATTCATTCTACTGAATTATGCGAGAATCTAAAAATGTACAAATCAAATCATAAAGAACGCTGGAAGAGTATAGGGAGACATACCGAACAGGATTATATAAATATTTCTAATGAAATTACAAGTAATGAAGGACTTCCTCCCATAATACTTGTAAATTCATATAATATATAGGAAGCAAGCAATGCTACAATAATGAATTCTTTCCATAAATTATCTTATAATTCAAATGAAGAATCAAGTATAGTTACAATACTAAGAAGACATAATCCTTTCTTTAAGAAATTATCTTTCCAAGGTTCCCTATTATTATATCAATATGGGAAAGTTATAAAATTCCCTTCGCAAAAAATTATATATAAAGAAGGAAATAAAGGAACTTCGGTTTATATAATTTTGTGTGGAAAGGTCATAATAAAGGTAGGAGGGAAAGGAATAATAGCTGTAGCATCAGTAGGGGAAACAATTGGAGAAGAGGCCATCTTGGAACCAGAACATCAATTTAGGTA